>JAPFFX010000177.1 GCA_026645375.1 Citricoccus sp. WCRC_4
ATCCAGATCCCGCCGGGTCCGCGCCTGGGCACCCAGGTCATCGAGGCGAAGAACCTCAAGAAGGGCTTCGGCGACCGCGTGCTGATCGACGGCCTCTCCTTCTCCCTGCCGCCCAACGGCATCGTCGGGATCATCGGGCCCAACGGCGTGGGCAAGACCACCCTGTTCAAGACCATCGTGGGCGTCGAGCCCCTCGACGACGGTGACCTGAAGGTCGGCGAGTCCGTGAAGATCTCCTACGTGGACCAGTCCCGCGGGGGCATCGACCCGGAGAAGTCCCTCTGGGAGGTCGTCTCCGACGGACTGGACTACATCAAGGTCGGCCAGGTCGAGATGCCCTCGCGGGCCTACGTCTCGGCGTTCGGCTTCAAGGGCCCGGACCAGCAGAAGAAGGCCGGGGTGCTCTCCGGCGGTGAGCGCAACCGCCTGAACCTGGCGCTGACCCTCAAGGAGGGCGGCAACCTGCTGCTGCTCGACGAGCCCACCAACGACCTCGACGTCGAGACCCTGACCTCGCTGGAGAACGCCCTGCTGGAGTTCCCGGGCTGCGCCGTGGTCATCTCCCACGACCGCTGGTTCCTGGACCGGGTGGCCACCCACATGCTGGCCTACGAGGGCACCGAGGAGGACCCGGCGAACTGGTACTGGTTCGAGGGCAACTTCGAGTCCTACGAGGCGAACAAGGTCGAGCGGCTCGGCCCCGAGGCGGCCCGCCCACACCGGGTCACGCACCGTAAGCTCACCCGCGACTGAACCGGCCCCGGCACCGCGCCGGGCGCCCGATGACGGCGGCCCCCACCACCGAGGTGGGGGCCGCCGTCGTGCGTGGTCTCAGATCGTGGCCAGCCGGGCGTTGCACAGGTCCTCGGTGTAGTGGCTCCGGACCCTCAGCTTGCGCTCGAGGTCCTGGATGATGGCGGCGGCGAAGTCCTTGCCGTAGAGCTGCAGGCACGAGCCGAGGCCGCCGGGGGAGAACACGTTGATCTCCATGAGCTTGTCTCCGACCATGTCCAGGCCGACCAGGAACAAGCCGTCCGCGATGAGCTTGGGGCGGACCACCTCGGCCAGGTACAGCATCTCATCGGTGACCCTCACCGCCTCCGCGGTACCCCCGGCCGACATGTTCGACCGCACCTCTCCACTGGCGGTGCGGCGGCGGAACGCCGCGTACTTCCCGCCGACCTGGAGGGGCGTGCCGTTCATGAGCATCATCCGGACATCCCCGTCCTTCGCCTCCGGCAGGTACTCCTGCGCCACGACGTACCCGTCGCGGGCGATGGCCTCCACGATCTGGTTCCGATTGGGCGCCTCCTTGCGGTCCACCACGAACACGCCTTTGCCTCCGGATCCCTGGAGGGGCTTGAGCACCGCCTTGCCGTCCATCTCGTCGATGAAGTCCGTGATCATCTGCTGGTCCCGGGAGATCAGCGTCCTCGGGCGCACGACGTCGGGGAAATGCTGGAAGTAGGCCTTGGACAGGGCACCGGCCAGGGTGAGCGGGTCGTTGACCACCAGGACTCCGTTGGCGGCGAACAACCGGCCGAAGGCCACGGCCGCCGTCGAGGCCCACGGGCGGTCCTTCGCGTCATCGGCGGGGTCATTGCGGAGCATCACCACGTCGAAGTCCTGGATGGGGACCTGGCGGGCGGACCGGGGCTTCTGCACGTCCGCCAGGTACCGGTCCAGCGAGCGGTAATTCCTGGCCGCGGTGCCGTGGGCCCGCACGGAGAGAGTGCCGTCCGGTGCGTACGAGAAGTCCCCGGTACCCGTCAGCAGCGCCTCGTGTCCCAGCTGCGTGGCGGCCATCGCCAGACGCGTCGTGGTGTACGTGGACTTCTCGGTGGCGACGTCGTTGACGACGAATCCGATGTTCATGGACCTCCGATCAACGAATACTGTGAGTGGAGTCGGGGTCGACCGGGCCGGCCGACGGTTCTCAGCGGTTCACCAGGTCGGCCGGATCATCCAGGTCCGCCAGCCGGTCCAATCGCTCGATGCAGTCCCTCTCGGTCAGCCAGCGCGGCTGGAGCCGGGGTGGCTGCAGGACGCCGCGGGCCCTCAGGTCGGTCACCAGGGGCAGGTCCTGCAACGAGAACTTGCCCAGCAGCAGCAGGTCCAGCGTACCGCCGGCACGCAGGTGCTCGATCAGGTCCAGCACGCCGCGCAGGTAGATGGCGTCCTTGGTCAGGCCACCGGACCGGAAGGCACGCATGGTCGTGGTGAAGGCCGACGAGGCGGGGACGCCGTCCTCTACGAGCGCGTCGTGCGCGTCCCGGAAACTGACGCCGGTGACCATGCGGTGCACCGTGATGATCCGGGTGGCCAGCTGGCGCAGCCGGAAGGCGGTCAGTCCTCCGCTGGCCACCTCGGCCAGCACGGCCAGGCCCTCCTGCGTCTCGTCGTACCCGGACAGCCCGGTGCCCATCACCTTGATGGGCTGGGTGGCCCCGTTGACCTGGGTGACCAGGTGGGTGCCGACCTCGTGCTGCATCAGGGCGTGGGCGCGGACCTCCTGCACCTTGGACTGCGGTCCCAGGATGAGGGACTCCCCGGAGACCATCACGCCGGAGACGTCCTTGCGGATCTCGGCGTGCATCTCGATGTCGGAATCCTGCTCCCGGTAGTAGTCGATCTCCTCCTGGGCCAGTGTCAGCACCTCGTGCGCATCCAGGCTCTTCCCGGCGCCCTCCGGCACGGTCACCGTGCTCATGAGGCGATCGGCGATCTGCCGCAACGCAGGGGTGATGGCCCCGTACAGTTCGATGCTCAGGGGCATGAAGTCCGCAGTGTCCCGCGCCTCGAGCATCTCGATCTGCAGGCCCAGCTCGCGGTGCTTCTCTCGCAGCAGCGTGCCGAGGACGGGGTCGTCCACGTCCCGGACGGGCATGTCCTTGAGCACCTGACGCAGCACGTCCGGGTCGTCCTCCAGCGTCCGGTAGTGGAACTCCGGCAGTTCACCGGTGGCCAGGAACTCGGCGCGGGCCTGCTCCACGTTCATGGGGGTGACGTCCAGGAGGAACCGGAAGGACCTCGAGACCAGTGCCAACTCGTGATCGATCGCCCGGTCCCGCAGCGAGGCCGTGACTCCATCCCGGTCACCGGGAGGCCGCACGCCGTCCGTCCCCCTGCCGGGCGGGGTGGTGGCGGTGACCTTCTGCGCGGCCTTCGTCCCGCTCGACTTCCCGCCCGTCTTCGAACTCGTCGTGGAACCCGTCTTGTTGCCCGTCTTCTTGCTCATGGCGTCGGCACCGAGACCTTCCGTAACGCGGCCTTCACCGGGGCCACCGTGGCGGCCAGTGCATCGGCCAGCTGGCCCAGGTGAGCCTCGTCCACCTCGCCGGTCCATTCGTCCATGAAGGTCTTCTTGAACTCCAGGGCGAGCACGCACGCGGTGTCGGGGAAACGCCGGTGTGTCCAGCGTGCCTCGTTCTGGCCCCAGAACCGCACGTTCTCCCGCACGTCCAGTCGTAGGCCGGTGGCGGGGATGACGGGTGCGGACATGGCTTCCATGAATGCGTCGACCACGGGGATCCAGGGCTGCCGGTCCAGGGTGCCGGTGCCCACGTTGACGTCCGGATTGCCCTCCTGGGGTGCGGGCTCGGCCTCGGGACCATCGCGGCGATGGTTATAGGTGTGCAGGTCGAAGACCACGAACGGTCCCCTGGCCGCCAGGCGGGCGAACCGACACTCCAGCTCTGCGAACCAGGCGTCGTGGACCTGGCGGCTCCGCGAGGCCACGTCCGGGGGCAGCTGTCCGTCCCGCCAGACCCGCAACCCCCAGCTCTGCTCAGGGACACCGTAGACGCAGGTTCTCCGGGGACGGTTGAGGTCGGTCTCGAACCTGGACCGGTGCATGACCATGCCGGAACCGAGCCCGGCACCCATGCGGTCTGAATAGGGATCCTCCTCCCTGAACCGGACGGCCTCGTCGAGCACCATCAGGTCCCGGACCTCGTCCCGCAGGTCATGACCCGCGTGCACGGCCGTGTAGGCGACCTGGGTGTCCCAGGGACCCACGACGGTGAGGATACGGCCCGATCCGGAGGCCGTGTCCATGTCGGCATGCATGTGCATGCCCTCAAGGTAGACCACAAGGGGTACCCGGGGGCAGGGCGTACCGGCTTAACGGGAGGGGCGCCAGGCGGTCTTCAGGAACAGGTTCTGGACGGCGCCCTGCACCCTGTACTTGGCGCCCGCGGGTACCCGGAGCATGCCCTCCTGGGCCACGGAGGCCACCAGCTCGCCCTCGCGGGAGTAGATCCGGCCGTGGCTGAGGCCGCGGGCACCCTGCGCGGAGTGGCTGGTCTGGACGTAGAGCAGCCACTCGTCCACCCGGGCCGGCCGGTGCCACCACATCGCATGGTCCAGGGACGCCACGCTCATGCCGGGGCGGACCCATGCCAGGCCGTGACGGCGCAGGATCGGCTCGAGCAGGGTGTAGTCCGAGACATAGGCCAGCGCCGCGCGGTGCAGGTTCGCGTCACCCTCCAGGGTGGAGAACGTCTTCATCCACACCATGTTGGTGGCCACCTTCTGCCTGGCGGCCGTGGCCTCGATCGGCGCGTCCACGTGGCGGATGTCGAAGGGGCGGGCCCAGGACCACTCCTGGGCCACCGGATGCTGGAGATGGCCCAGTCGCTGTGAGGTGCTCGGCAGCGATTCCGGGTCGGGGACCCCGGCGGGCATGGGGGACTGGTGCTCGATCCCCGTGGCCGGCTCCTGGAACGAGCAGATCAGCGACAGGATCGTCTTGCCGTCCTGTTCCGCCTGCACCCGGCGCACCGAGAACGAGCGTCCGTCGCGCAGGTCCTCCACCGCGAAGGAGATGGGCTTGAGGGCGTCACCGGGACGGATGAAGTACCCGTGCATCGAGTGGATCGCCCGGTCCGGGGCGACGGTGCGGATCGCGGCCATCAGGGACTGGGCCATCACCTGCCCGCCGAAGACCCGGCCCCGGGCCTGGGGCGGGGTGAGACCGGTGAAGCGGATCTCCCCGGCCGCCTCGTCGGTCCCGTCCTCGGTGAGCGTCAGGACCTGGCGCAACACGTCCGTGGGGTCCTCGGGGAACTTCCCCCGCTGCCTCCGCACCCTGTCAGCCACCATGGACCATCCCTCCGACCGTGACGAGGAAGGGCTACCTGTTGGTAACCTGCCCGACAGTCTATCCCTCCCGGTCCCTCCGGCGTCGCCACACGCCGGCGATGGGAGAATGGGGCCATGCCCGCACCCGATACACCCGCACCCGGCCTGGAACTCGTCCTGGAGGACCTCGACGCCGTCACCGACCTGGAACGGTATGCCAGCCGGGCCCGCACCATGGCGGACACCGGGATGCGCCTGCAGGCGGTCGGCTCGGTCCTGGCCGCGTGGGTCTCGGTCCTGCAGCCACGGGGACTGGGCGACCGTGTGCCGGTGGCGCTGGGCCTGCGGACCTTCCGCCTGGACCGTGCCGGCGCCGACGGCTGGGACGAGGTCTACCCGTTGTCCTCGGTCCTGGAGCGCCTGGCCCGGATGACCTCCACCTCCCGCACCGCACTGACCCTGCCCCCGGTCACCGAGGCCGCCCCCTGGACGGCGGTGACGCCGCCGCGCTCCGGGTGGACGTCCGTGGCCGCCGTCGCGGACGACGAGCTCCAGCAGGTCGCCCAGGACGGGATCCGCGAGCTCGGGGCCGCCCTGCCGCAGGACCCGGGGGCCTCGATGGTCGCCCAGGCCCGCGCGGCCGTGTGGGGGCGGCTGCTCGGCGGGACCTCCGTGGAGGCCGGGGACGGATTCCTGCCGGCCGGCGCCGCGTTCGCCGCCCACGGGCTGGGCTTCCTCACCCCCGGGGGGACGACGACGGTACATACCTCGGGCCCGTGGGTGCGGTTGTCCAGCCCGGCCGGGTTCGTGCTGTGCCGCCAGCCGATGGCCCTGTAGGGAACCGGCCGGTCAGGCGGAGTTCACCATGGAATGGGCGGCCCGCTCGAGGTAGTCCCACAGCGTCTGCTCGTGCAGCGGGGCCAGTTCCAGGGAGTCCACGGCCACCCGCATGTGCCGCAGCCAGGCGTCCCGGGCCGCGAAGTCGATCGTGAAGGGCGCGTGGCGCATGCGCAGCCTGGGGTGGCCGCGCTGCTCGCCGTAGGTGCGCGGACCGCCCCAGTACTGCTCCAGGAACATCCGCAACCGGTCCTCGGCCGGGCCGAGGTCCTCCTCGGGGTACATCGCGCGGAACCCGGGGTCAGCGGCCACGCCCTCGTAGAACACGCGGGCCAGCTTCGCGAAGGTCTGGTGTCCGCCCACCTGGTCGTAGAACGAGGCGTTCTCCGGCTGAGCCCCGTCGGGGGCCGTGGCGGCGCCCCCTCCCGACGCCGGCCCGGTAGCCGTGGTGGGGAGCGTGGGCGCGGGAGGCGTGGGCGCCGGCATCATCCCGGGCCGGTCCGCCAGCCCGGTCACCCGGCTGGGCGCCTTGCCCTGCCGCGGCTTGAGCACCGCGATGGGCGCTCCGAGCCGGCTGCCGAAGTCCGGCAGGTGGCGCATCTGGCGGACCTGCTGCGGGATGATCTCCACCGGGAAGTTCACCGAGCGGGCGATGAAGCACTGCTCGTGGGCCGTGGCGTGCAGGGCCTCTGCCGCGTCGCGCTGGGTCTCGTCGGCGAGCCAGACCTCGGGGGCCAGGGTGGCGGAGGTGACCGAGCCGCCGTCGGGCCCGAAGGTGAGCACGCAGTCGGCGCGGCAGGAGGCGCCGGTGACCACGATCTTCGCGGCGGTGGCCGCCTGCAGGTAGGACAGCAGGTGGCACTCCGCGAGCGCCGCCAGCAGCAGCTGCTCCGGGTTCCACCGCTCCTCGTCACCGTGGAAGGCGCGGGCGGCCGATCCGGGCAGCTCCCCGGGGCCCTCGGCCTGGATGACCAGGTCGCGGGCGTAGTCCTTGTATCCGGAGGTCCCGGTGCCCCGGTTCCCGGTCCATTCGGCGCGCAATGAGAAGGTGTGTTCCACCCTTCCACGCTACCGCCCCCGGCCTGGGCCACCGGATTCCGGGCCACGGTCCCGTCGCATTGACGACCTCCGTAGACTGGCGACCTGGGAGGCAGCATGCACACGATTCACCTCCTCACGGTCTCCGATCGGGTGTCGGCCGGGACCGCTGAGGACACGGCCGGCACGGCGGTCCGCGCCCTGCTGTCCGAGGCGTTGCCGGACTGGCCGCTGGACCACCGGGTGGTTCCCGACGGCGACGTACCGGTGGGCGAGGCCGTCGCCGCGGCCTGCGTCGGGGGAGCACGCGTGGTGCTCACCCTCGGCGGGACCGGGGTCGGCCCACGGGACCGCACGCCCGAGGCCGTCACCCCGCTGATCACCCGGTACCTGCCCGGCATCCCGGAGCTGCTGCGCAGTGCGGGACGTCAGCAGACGCCGGCGGCCGTGCTGTCGCGGGGCGTGGCAGGGGTCGTCGACCCGCCGCTGCCGGACGGGCACCGGCCGGTCGTCGTCGTGACCCTGCCGGGCTCGCGCCGGGCGGCCGAGCAGGCCGTCCCGCTGCTGGCCCCGCTGCTGCCCCACCTGGTGGACCAGCTCGACGGAGGTGACCATGTCCGCCCCTGATCGCACCGTCCCGCCACCGCCGACCGCGCTGCCGGCCGTCGTCACGGACCGGCCCCTGGACGCGGCGGCGCTGGAGGCCTCGGTGGTGAACGCCCGGTGCGGTGCGGCCCTGACCTTCACCGGGGTCGTACGCGACCACGACCCGGAGGCCGAGGGCACCGTCACCTCGCTGGACTACAGCTCCCACCCGGACGCGGAGCGGATCCTGGGAGAGGTTGTCGCCCGGCACGCCCGGGGGCCGCAGGACCCGGCCGGCGAGGTCCGGATCGCCGCGGCGCACCGCACCGGCCACCTCGAGGTCGGCGACCTCGCCCTCGTGGTCGCGGTCGCTTCCGCCCACCGGGCCGAGGCCTTCGAGACCTGCCGGTCCGTGGTCGAGGACATCAAGGCCGAGGTGCCCATCTGGAAACGCCAGCACACCGCGTCCGGGGACGCCCACTGGGTGGGGCTGCCATGACCGGGGTGCCCGTCGTCCTGACCACCCGCACCGTCACCGCGCCGGGCGCCGCACCGGCCGGGACACCCGCTGCGGGCCAGGACCCTGCGGGCGGCCCTGAGGCGGTCCGGTTGCTGCCCACGCGCGGGGAGCTGGCGGACGTCGTGCGCCGGACGCGGACCGGCGGCGGGCACCTGGCCGGCGCCCTCACGGACGGCTTCGGCCGGGCCCACCGGGACCTGCGGGTCTCGCTGACGGACAAGTGCTCACTGCGCTGCACCTACTGCATGCCCGAGGACGCCGGTCCGTTCACGCCGAAAGACGAGTTGCTGGACGCCGGGCAGATCGAGCGGCTCGTCCGCGTCGCCGTGGACCACGGCATCACCGGGGTGCGGCTGACCGGCGGGGAGCCGCTGCTGCGAGCGGACCTGGAGGACATCGTGGCGCGGCTGGCCGCGATCGCCCTGCCGGGCGGCGGTACCCTGCCGATCGCCATGACCACCAACGGGATCTCCCTGGACCGGCGGCTGCCGGCCCTGCAGTCCGCCGGACTGACCAGGGTGAACATCTCGTTGGACACGCTGCGCCCGGACCGGTTCCGGGAGCTGACCCGCCGTGACCGGCACGCCGACGTCCTCGCCGGCATCGCCGCCGCGCGGGACTCGGGACTGCGCCCGCTCAAGCTCAACGCGGTGGCCATGCGCGGGGTCAATGACGACGAGCTGGCCGACCTGGTGTCCTTCGCGGTCTCCCAGGACGCCCAGATGCGGTTCATCGAGCAGATGCCGCTGGACGCCGGGCACACGTGGCGCCGGGACCACCTGGTCTCCGGCGAGGAGATCCTCGAGCGGCTGGCGGAGCGGTTCGACCTGGCGGTGGTGCCAGGGCGCGGTTCCTCGCCCGCGGCGCTGTACACCGTCGACGGCGGCCCCCACACCGTGGGCGTGATCGCCTCGGTCTCGGCCCCGTTCTGCGGGGACTGCGACCGGTTGCGGTTCACGGCCGACGGCCAGCTGCGCAATTGCCTGTTCGCCCGCGAGGAGACCGACCTGCGCACGCTGCTGCGCGAGGGCGCCACGGACGCCGAGCTCGCCGCGGCCATGCACGTGTCCGTGGCGGCCAAGAGGGCCGGGCACGGGATCGACGACCCCGGATTCGTCCAGCCGGGCCGCGGGATGAACGCCATCGGTGGCTGAGCGGACCGTCCCGGTGCTCGCCGCGCGGCTCGTGGCGACCGTGGCGACCGTGGGTACCGCAGGGTAACTTCGTGCCTGAGGGATGCGGACTCGACCGATCAAGGAGCAGCCGATGGCCAGGAACCTGCGTGGGACCAGGGGATACCGCCTGTCCGGCGCCCGCATGCTCATCACCGGGGGAGGCTCGGGCCTCGGTCGGCTGATGGCCCTGGAAGCGGCCCGACGCGGCGCGGAGGTGATCGTGTGGGACCTCTCGGCGCAGGCCGGTGAGGCGACCGTGGAACAGGTGCGCGCGGCCGGCGGTGCGGCCCGGTCCGCCGTGGTCGACGTGACCGACCGCGAGGCCGTCTACCGGGCGGCGGGGCAGGCCGGGGCGGTGGACGTGGTGGTCAACAACGCCGGAGTGGTCTCGGGCGCCCGGCTGCTGGAGATCCCGGACGCGGCCATCGAGCGGACCATGGATGTCAACGTGCTGGCCCTGTACTGGGTCACCAAGGCGTTCCTCGGCGGGATGATCGAGCGCGGCCACGGCAGCGTCGTCACGATCGCCAGCGCCGCCGGGCTGGTGGGCGTGGCCCGGCAGACCGACTACTCCGCGTCCAAGTGGGCCGCGGTCGGCTTCATCGAGTCCCTGCGCAACGAGCTGCGCGCGGACGGGCACCCGATCAACACCCTGGCCGTCTGCCCGTTCTACATCGACACCGGCATGTTCGCCGGCGTGCAGACCCGGTTCCCGAGGCTGCTGCCGATCCTGGACCCGGACGAGGTCACCACCCGGGTGATCGAGGCGATCGAGGACGGCCGCCAGCACCTGGTCATGCCTGCCCTGGTGGGCGCCCTGCCCGCGCTGCGCGTGCTGCCCACCCGGTTGTTCGACCGCGTCATGGACGTCCTGGGCGTGAACCGGTCCATGGACGGCTTCACCGGGCGGGATGCCTCGGTGGCCGCGGGCGGTCAGCCCCCGGCGAAGGGCGGCAGCACGTCCACGAGGGAGTCCGGTCTCACCGGATGATCGTCCCCGGCAGCGCGGACCCCGTCCACCAGCAGCGAGCACCGGGAGATCACCTGCTCGGCGCTGACCCCGTGGTCCCGGGTGAGCGCGGCGCGGAGCTCGCCGGCCGTGGCGGCGGCGAGGTGAAGCTCGCAGGCACCGAGGATGTCCGCGGCGCCGGCGAACAGGCGGACGCGGGCCATCAGCGCTCACCCGCCGGGCCGGCGTCGTACCGGAAGGCCAGGTCCTGGACCCGCGCGGCGAGTTCGCGAACCCGACGCGCGGTGTCCTGCGCGGTGTCCTGATCAGTGTCCGCGCCGGTGCCGGCCAGCTGCAGGCCCAGGGCCACGCCGATCAGGTAGGTGCTCATCGGGGCCCCGGGCCGCACGACGGCACTGGCCACGTCCCGGGCCGTGTCCAGCAGGGGCGAGGGGACGATCACGTCCTCGGGCAGGCCCAGCTCGGTCACGACGGCGGCCATCCAGTCCCGCAGCCCCGGCACCTCGTTGTCCCGGTCATCCGTCACGGCAGCTCCTCTCCCGGCCCGCACGCGGGCCACGTCCTCGGGGGTATCCATATCGTCCCAGAGCCCGGGGGAGTCCGCGGGCTCTGGGACCTCGACCAGGTCGAGCGATGCCAACCGATCCCGCACCCGGGTGACACCCGGCCGGGCCGCGGCGCGCAGGGCGGCCACGTCCAGCAGGGCGGTCAGGTGCTGGCGGTGACCGGCGGCGTCCACGGCCACCGCACCGTCCCGGCCCCGCCCCAGGGCGGCCTCCACCAGGGCGCGGCAGGCCTCGGCAGGCCGCGCCAGGTCGCACGGCACGAGCAGGATCCAGGAGGTGTCCACCGCACCCAGGGCGGCCTCCAAGGCGGGAACCGGGCCGGAGCGGGGCGGGTCCTCGCGGAGGAACGTGGCGCCGGCCAGGGCCGACGTCCCGGGCGAGGCAGCTGTCGGGGCGCCCGCCGGACGGGCGGCCGGTGGATCGCCGACCACGACGATCCGCCTGGCCCCGGCTGCCGTCGCGGCCGCAGCGGTCCGCTCGAGGAGGGTGACCCCCTTTAGCACCAGGGAGGCCTTGTCACTGCCCATGCGCCGGGACGCGCCACCGGAGAGGATGACCGCCGTCAGGCCCAGATCCGGGATCCGCCCGCCCCCGGCGGGGTGTCCGGCGTCGCAGGCGTCGTCGACCGGGGCGCCGATCGAGGTGTCCGTCGGGTCGGTCATGTCAGCCGCAGTCCTCCCGCCGCCAGGTCCCCGAACGGCCACCGGTCTTCTCCAGCAGCCGGATCCCGGTCAGCTCGACCGAGCGGTCCAGGCCCTTGACCATGTCCACCATGGCCAGCCCGGCGACGGAGGCCGCGGTCATCGCCTCCATCTCCACCCCGGTCCGGTCCGCCGTCCGGGTGGTGGCGATGATGCGGATGCGGTCCTGACCGACCTCGAAGTCCACGGTGGCCCCGTGGACGCCGATCACGTGCGCCAGCGGCAGCAGCTCGGCACACCGCTTGGCGGCCTGGATGCCGGCGATCCGGGCCACCGCCCACACGTCGCCCTTGGGCACGGTGCCGCCGGTGAGCGCCGCGAGGACGTCGGGGGAGACCAGCACCGTGGCCTCGGCGGTGGCGCTGCGCACGGTGGGGGACTTGGCGGTCACGTCCACCATCCGGGCGGAGCCGTCGCCGTCCAGGTGCGTGAAACCGTCGGCACCGGTCGCGCCGGGGACGGTCGTTCCGGTGGTCGCGGCGGACGCGGCGGAGTGGTCAGCGGTCGTCATCAGCCCTCCAGGGCTCGGTAGAGGACGGTGTCCCCGGCGGACACCTCGGTCGTGGCGGCCGGGACACGGGCCAGACCGGTGGCCCGGGCCATGCGGCCGGCCAGGTGGGATCCCGAACCCCGCTCGGTGGCTTGGGCCACCCGCAGGGGCTCGCCGGGGGCGGAGACCACGCGGACGGGCACGAACTGTTCTCGGCGCGGCGGAGAGCGCCAGCCATCCGCCGTGGTCACGGGCTGCCAGTCGGCCAGCGGCGTCTCCCGCCCCTGCATGGCCAGCAACCCGGGCTCGACGAACACCAGGTAGCTCACCCACGCGCTGACCGGGTTGCCCGGCAGGGACCAGACGGGCCGGCCATCCGGCAGCAGGCCGAACCCCTGCGGCTTGCCGGGCTGCACGGCCACCCGGTCGAAGCGGACCGCACGGTCATCGAGTCGCGCCCGGGGATCCGCGGGGGTCTCCGGACCGTCACCGGTCCCGCCCGGGGTGGGGGAACCGGCCCCGGGGGATCCTTCGGCGGAAGAGCGGCGCTCCAGCGGCACGCCGCCGGCCGCGTCCGGGGCCAGGACGAGGCGGGCGACGTCGTGCGCGCCCACGCTGGCCCCGCCGGTGACGATGACCGCGTCACTGGTGGCCACCGTCGAGACGAGCAGGTCCCGCAGCTGCGCCGGGTCATCGGAGACCTGCCCACGATGGATCACCTCGCCACCGCCGGCGCGGACCAGGGCCGTGAGCAGGTGGGAGTTCGAGTCCGGGATCTGTCCGCGGCGCACCGGCGCACCGGGCGCGACCAGTTCACTGCCCGTGCTCACGACCACCACGCGCGGACGAGTGCGCACCACCACCTCGGCGATACCGGCGGCGGCCACCGCGGAGAGCCGGTGCGGGGTCAGCTCCTGCCCGGAGGCCGCCACCCGGTGCCCCGTCCGCACGTCGTCGCCGCGGGGGCGGACGTGCCGCCCCGCCCTGACCGGCGAGTGCAGGTCCACGTGGTCCGGCCGGGTGGTCCCGGCGGTGGGAGCGGCCGGGTCCCATCCCACGGTGTCCTCCAGGGGGACGACGGCGTCCGCGTCCGTCGGCATGGGCGCACCGGTCATGATCCGCGCCGCCTGGCCCGTTGCCAGCGCCGGGTCCTGGTCGGTTCCGGCGGGCAGCTCGGCGACGACGTCCAGTCGCACGGGCTGCTCGGCCGTGGCGGCAGAGGTGTCAGCGGCGCTCACGGCGTACCCGTCCATGGCCGAGTTGTCCCACGGCGGCAGGTCGAGGGCCGCGACGGCGTCGCCCGCCAGCGTGCGCCCGGCGGCGGCGGCCAGGGGAACCTGTTCCTCGGGAAGGAGGGGCACCGTGTGCAGGATGCGCTCCTGGTGCCGGGCCACCGTGAGGTAGTGGAACTCAGCCACGGGTGCCTCCAAACCGGTCGGCCCCGTTGGAGGTTCCGAGGTCTCCCGGGTGAGTGAGCGTGGCCTCCGGCAGGCCGCCGTCGAGATACCCCGCCACGGCCCAGCCGAGCCCGGCGAGGTGGCGGGCGGCGGTGGCGCTGCGCGGGCCGGCAGCGCAGAAGGGCAGCAGTGGGCGGTCAGGACCGGACCCGGCGAGCGGGTGGTCGGCGGGCAACGGATCCTCCGGCCCGCGGTCCAGGCGCAACACCCGGTCCAGGGGCAGCAGGACGGCGCCATCCGGCCCGGGGCGCTCGGCACTCTCCTCGGGACGGCGGACATCCAGCCACATCGCCTGCGCGGGCGCGTCCCCCGGGGTGATCGCTCCGGGCGCCGATCGACCGACGGCCGAAGGACCGGGGACGCCCGGCCCCTCGCCCTCGGCGCCCGAGGGTGATCCGGGCATCGCCTGCGGGATGGGCGCGGCCGCCGTCGGGACCGCGCTCGCGGACAGCGGGATCTCGGTGGTCGTGCCGGCGAGGCCGTCCACGAGCAGCATCCTGCCCACCAGTGGGCGGCCGGTGCCCAGGATCAGCTTGATGGCCTCCAGGGCCAGGAAGGAACCGGTGATCCCGACCACGGCGCCCAGCACCCCGGCCTCGGCGCACCCGGGGGAGGCGTGTGTGGCGGCGTTGTCCGGGAACACGTCGGTCAGCACCACCGGGGACAGCCCGGAGCCGGCCGGCGGAGCGGACCAGAACACGGTGACCTGGGAGGTCCACTGGAACAGCGCGCCGAAGACGACGGGCAGTCCCAGTTCGACGGCCGCGCGGTGGACGACGAACCGGGTCTGGAACGAGTCGCTGCCGTCGATGATCACGTCGGCCGCTCCCAGTAAGCGGGTCGCGTTGGCGTCCGTGAGGCGCACGGCGTGCGGGACCACGGTGGTCTCGGGGGAGAGGCGGGCCGCGACCGCCACCGCCCCATCGGTCTTCAGTCCACCGAGGGTGTCCACCCCGTGCAGGGTCTGCCGGTTGAGGTTGCTGAGTTCCACGCGGTCGTCGTCGATGACGTGCAGGGTACCCACGCCGGCGGCGGCGAGGTACTGGATGACCGGCGAGCCCAGGCCGCCGGCACCGACCACCGCCACCGAGGCACCGGTCAGCAGCTGCTGCCCGGAGTCCCCGACCTGCGGCAGGGTCCGCTGGCGCAGGGTGCGTTCATACGGCTGTGCGCTGGACATGCTCCCACCCTAGTCCGGTGCGTCCCCGGCAACCCG
>JAPFFX010000217.1 GCA_026645375.1 Citricoccus sp. WCRC_4
GCTGGGGGTCACCTCGAAGCCGGTCGCCCCGTAGATGCCCGCCGTCAGGGCCACGACGTAGAACAGGCCGATCACCGCCGCCAGGGACATCTTCCAGGTACGGAAGTAGATCGCCATGAGCACGGTGACCAGCAGGAGGAACACGATGAGCCCGATCACCATCTGCTGGGACACGGCCTCACCCCAGGTGGGACCGATGTAGGTCGAGGTCACGCGGTCCTCGCCCACTCCGTAGGCCTGCTGCAGGTTCTGCCCCACGGCCAGGGTCTGGTCGTCGTCCAGCTGGTCGGTCTGGATCCGCATGGTGCCCGGGGCGATGTTGGTGACCGTCGCCTCGGCCCCGCGGACCGCCTCGCTCACGGCGCGTTCTCCGGCGGCGACGTCCGTGGACTGCACGCTCGAGACCGTGAACTCCGAACCCCCGCGGAAGTCGATGCCGAGGTTGAACCCGCCGCGGGCCAGGGTCAGGCCGCCGGCGATCACGAGCAGGACCAGGGAGATGGCGAACCAGAGCTTCCACTTGCCGACGAACGGGTAGGACGTCTTGCCGGTGTAGAGGCGGTTGCCCCACTGTGCCAGTGCACTCACTTCTGCTCCTCCGTCCGGTCGGCCGGGGTGGTGGCCCCGGCCGCCTGCGAGCCGACGCCGGACATCTGTTCGGCGCGCCGGCGCTCGGCGATCGTCTGGCGGCGGTCCGCCTCCCTGGCGGACCTCCGGCCCTTCTTCGAGGACGTGGCCTCCGGGCTCGGCCGGAACTGCCGGACCTTGCCGGCGCCCTGGTACAGCGGCTCACGGCCCAGCAGCGAGGGATCGAGGCCGGACATCCGGTGTCCACCGCCGAAGAACCGGGTGTGGGCGAGCAACTGCATGACGGGGTGGGTGAACATGAACACCACGACCAGGTCGGCGATCGCGGTCAGGCCGAGGGTGAAGGCGAACCCGCGCACGTTGCCCACGGCCACGAAGTACAGCACCACGGCGGCGAGCAGGTTCACGGCCTTGGAGGCGGTGATCGTGCGCTTGGCCCGGGACCAGCCGTACTCGACGGCCTCCGGCAGCGACCGGCCGGCCCGCAACTCGTCCTTGATGCGCTCGAAGTACACGATGAACGAGTCCGCGGTCAGGCCGATGGCCACGATCAGGCCCGCGATGCCCGCCAGGGAGAGCCGGTAGTTGTCCGACCAGCCCAGCAGGACGATGGCCAGGTAGGTGAGCAGTCCCGTCACCACGAGCGAGGCGATGGTCACGAGGCCGAGCACGCGGTACTGGAAGAACGAGTACGCGGCGACCAGGGCCAGGCCGATCAGGCCGGCGATCAGGCCCAGCCGCAGCTGGTCCTCGCCCAGGGTCGCGGAGATCTGCTGTTCGGACTCGATGGTGAAGCTGATCGGCAGGGCGCCGTACTTGAGCTGTTCGGCCAGGGCGGCGGCGGACTGCTCGGTGAAATTGCCGGTGATCTGCGCCCGTCCGTCGGTGATCACCGCGTTGGACTGGGGTGCGGAGACCACCGTGCCGTCCAGGACGATGGCGAACTGCTTGCGCGGGTCACCCTCCGGGAAGGGGGTCAGCCGCTGGGTGACCTCGCGGAAGGCGTCGGCGCCCTCGCCGTTGAAGGTCAGGTTGACCGCCCACTGGTTGGTGGACACCCCGGTGGCCGTGTTGACGAGTCCGAAGTCGGCACCGGCGATGTCCGTGCCCTGGACCTCCACGGGGCCGAGCAGGTACTTCACGCCGGGCTGGCCGGACTCCTCGTCGCCGGGCTGGCAGGCGATGGACGGCTCGTCCGCCGGGAATTCCTTGCGGTCCGGGTCGTTCATCTCCGCCGCGCAGTCGTAGGCCTCGAACTCGGCGGCCAGTTCCGGGGTGACCCAGTTCGGGTCGGAGCCGTTCTGCGGTTCAGCGGTCGGTTCGGGGAACTCCTCCACCGGCGTGCGCTGGTCCTCGGGGACCGGTTCGAAGGGTCCCATGGTGATGACCGGGCGGAACTCCATGTTCGCCGAGGCCTGGATCAGCGCGCGGGTCTCCGCCTCGGGCACGCCGGGCAGGGACACCACGACGTTGCTGCCGCCCTGGGTCGCGATCTCCGCCTCGGCCACGCCGGAACCGTCCACGCGCTGCCGGATGATCTCCACGGCCTGGTCGAGCTGTTCCTGGGTGACCTGCTGGTCCCCGGCGACCTCGGGGGCCAGCACCATCTGGGTGCCGCCCTCCAGGTCGAGTGCCAGCTTCGGGGCCCATTGCGCCTGCTGGGTGGCGATACCGACGCCGAGGATCGCCGTGAGGACGACGATCAGGCCGGTGAGCCACCAGAGCGTGCGCCGGGCGCGTCCTCGGGGGGTCTTGTCTGCCATGGGAGATTGACGGCTTTCAGTTCACGGTGGGAAGGGCGGTGCTGGTCGACGGCGGAGCCGTCGGATCAGGGACGGTTGCCCTCGGGCCGCTGGTCGTCCGGTCCGGTGCCGTCGGTGTCCTCGGGACGGCCCGGGGTCTCGTCCAGGGCGGCCGGGGAGTCCGGGACGGCGTCCCCGGTGGCCTCGTCGCGGTAGGTCGGCGCCTCGTAGGACGCGGCCTCGGCCGGCGCCGCGGCGGCCGGCTCGACGGCCTTGCCGATGGCCTGCAGGTGCACGGTGGCGGTGGTGCCCGGGGAGAGTTCGATGACGGCCTTGTTCTCCTCGGTGTCCACCGAGACGATCGTGCCGAACAGGCCCATGGTGGTCATGACCTCGACGCCCGGGGCCAGGCTGCTGCGCAGTTCCTGCTGCTGCTGCTGGGCCTTCTTGCTGCGCCGGAACATGCTGAAGATCAGGAAGCCGAAGATCAGCAGCATGATCAGCAGGAAGGGGTCGAACGGCAGGCCGGGGTTCTGCGCGGCTCCGCCTTCGGCGACGATCGAGGCGGTGGTCAGGTCAGTCAACAGGGTCACGTCGGGACACCACATTCCAGGGTCGGGGCACAGGGCAACTTCACCAGTCTACGGTGTGCCGCGTCTCCGGCCGCCCCGGGAGGTTCCTCAGGCGTCGAAGAGCGTGTCGGCCCGCCGCGCGTCGACCGTCCCGGCCGGCGCGCCGTCCACGGGGCTCGCCGTCCCGGGCCCGGCCACGGTCCAGAAGGCCGCGCCCGGCGCCTCGGGCGGGGGCGTCAGGCCCAGGTGGTCCCAGGCCGCGGGCATGGCGATCCGGCCACGGGGCGTCCGTCCCAGCAGTCCCTCGCGGACCAGGAAGGGCTCGGCCACGGTCTCGACCGTCTCGGTCTCCTCCCCCACGGCGATCGCCAGGGTCGACAGTCCCACCGGTCCGCCGCCGAACTTGGTGCACAGCGCCGTCAGGACCGACCGGTCGAGCCGGTCCAGGCCCATGGCGTCGACCTCGTACATGTCCAGCGCCGCGGAGGCCGCCCGCGCGTCCACCTGCTCGAGGCCGCCGACCAGGGCCCAGTCCCGGACCCGCCGCAGCAGCCGGTTGGCGATGCGCGGGGTCCCGCGGGAGCGGGAGGCGATCTGGGTGAAGCCGGCCGAGTTGACCTTCATGTCCAGCAGCAGCGCCGAGCGCCGCAGCACCAGTTCCAGCTCCTCGGTGCTGTAGAACTCCAGATGCCCGGTGAACCCGAACCGGTCCCGCAGCGGTCCGGGCAGCAGGCCGGCCCGGGTGGTGGCGCCCACCAGCGTGAACGGGGGGATCTCCAGGGGAATGGAGGTGGCGCCGGCGCCCTTGCCCACCACGATGTCCACCCGGAAGTCCTCCATGGCCATGTACAGCATCTCCTCGGCGGGCCGGGACATGCGGTGGATCTCGTCGAGGAACAGCACCTCGCCCTCGGTGAGCGAGGACAGGATCGCCGCGAGGTCGCCGGCATGCTGGATGGCCGGCCCCGAGGAGATCCGCAGCGGGGCGTTCATCTCGGCGGCGATGATCATGGCCAGCGTGGTCTTGCCCAGTCCGGGCGGGCCGGAGAGCAGGACGTGGTCGGCGGAGCGGCCGCGCATCCGGGCCGCCTCCAGCACGAGCGAGAGCTGACGGCGGACCCGGTGCTGGCCGACGAAGTCGTCGAGGTTCTTCGGGCGCAGCGCCGCCTCGAGCTCGCGCTCCTCGCCGTCCGCGCCGCCACCGACCATCCGGGCCGCACCGTCCTGTCCCTGCTGGGGGCTGACTGGTTCCGTCATGTCCTGCCTCCTGCGTTCCTCATGAGCGTCCCGACCGCGCGGACTGGCCCTGGCCCAGGTGCCGCAGGGTGGCCCGCAGCACCGTGGCCACGTCCGCGGACTCCTCGAGCTCGGGCTCGTGCCGCAGCGTGTCCTGCACGGCCTTGTCGGCGTCCTTCTCCGTCCAGCCCAGGCCGGTGAGGGCCTCGAGCACGGGGTCCAGCCAGGGCGTGTCCGTCGAGGGACCGGCCACGTCCGGACCGCCGGCCACCGGGGTCCCGGTGGGCACCAGCTTGTCCGCCAGTTCCAGCACGATCCGGCGGGCGCCCTTCGGTCCGATGCCCGGGACCCTGGTGAACGTCTTGTCGTCCCCGGAGGAGGCGGCGATGCGCACGGTCTCGGGATCGTGCACGGCGAGCACGGCCATCGCCAGCCGAGGGCCCACGCCGGAGACGCCGATGAGGACCTCGAAGACCTCCTTCTCGTCCGGGGTGGCGAAGCCGTAGAGGGTCATGGAGTCCTCGCGCACCACCATGGTGGTGAGCACCCGGCCGGAGTCCCCGACGTGCAGGTGCGAGATCGTCTGCGGCGTGGCCGAGAACTGCATGCCGAAGCCGGCCACGTTGATCACGGCGTGGTTGAGCCCCACGGATTCCACCGTGCCGGACAGGGACGAGATCATGCTGGCTTCACTCCAGGGTCGGGGTCGGACGACAGGGGCGCGTCGGACACTGTTCGAAGATATCTACGAACAGCCTATCCTGTCTTCCCCTCAGACCCGGGATCCGCTCCCCCATCCGGTGGAGCCGCGGGACCGGCGCTCCGCCTCGAGCCAGGCCCGCTGGGCCGCCGTCGCGCCGCGACCCCCCGCACCGGCCTTCGCGGCCGAGGCCGGGAAGCGGGAGTCCTTGCGGGGGCTGGTGAGGTTCCCGGTCTCGAGGCCGCGGCCGAGCAGTCCACCGCGCCAGGCGTGCGTGATGGCCAGGGCCAGCGCGTCGGCGGCGTCGGCCGGCCTCGGCGGTGCGTCCAGCCGCAGGATCCGGGTCACCATGGCCGCGATCTGGTCCTTGCCGGCATCACCGTGGCCGGTGACCGCGGCCTTCACCTCCGAGGGCGTGTGCAACGCCACCGGCAGCCCCCGCCGTGCGGCGGCTGCGATGACCACGCCGGAGGCCTGGGCGGTGCCCATCACCGTCGGGGTGTTGTTCTGCGCGAACATGCGCTCCACGGCCACGTGGTCCGGGGTGTGCCGATCCAGCCACTCGTCGATCGCCTCGTCGATGGCCAGCAGGCGCTTGTCCAGCGTGGTCTCGGCCCCGGTCCCGACGACGGTCACCCCCACGAGCGTGGCGGTGCGGTTCGGCGCCACGTCCACGACGGCGATGCCGCACCGGGTCAGCCCCGGGTCGACGCCCAGCACGCGCAGCGTGCGCGCGGCCGGCCGGGCCGCGCTGACCGGTCCCGGTCCCCCAGCCACGATCCGGTCAGTCCTCGTCGAGCTGGGCGAGGACCTCGGGCGCGATGTCGACGTTGGAGTAGACGCCCTGCACGTCGTCGAGGTCCTCGAGGGCCTCCTCGAGGTGCAGGAACGTCTTGGCGCCCTTGGCGTCGAGGTCGACCTTCATGGTGGCGACGAATTCCATCTCGTCCGTGTCGTACTCGATGCCGGCCTCGTCCAGTGCCGCGGTCACGGCGGACATGTCCGAGGGGTCGCACAGGACCTCGAAGGAGTCACCGGACTTCACGACCTCCTCGGCACCGGCGTCGAGGACGGCCATGAGGACCTCGTCCTCGGTGGTCCCCTCGGCCGGCAGGCGGACGACTCCGGTGCGGTTGAACAGGAACGCGACGGAGCCGGCGTCGGCCATGGTCCCGCCGTTGCGGGTCACGGCGGTGCGGACGTCGGCGGCGGCGCGGTTCTTGTTGTCCGTCAGGCACTCGACCATCAGCGCCGAGCCCTGCGGTCCGCGCACCTCGTAGATGATCTCGGTGTAGTCGATGACCTCGCCGGTGAGCCCGGCGCCGCGCTTGATGGCGCGGTCGATGTTGTCATTGGGAACCGACTGCTTCTTGGCCTTGGTCACGGCCAGCTCGAGGGCGGGGTTGCCGTCCAGGTCCGGGCCGCCGACGCGGGCCGCGACCTCGATGCCCTTGACGTACTTGGCGAAGGCCTTCGCCCGCCGCGCGTCGATCACGGCCTTCTTGTGCTTGGTGGTCGCCCACTTGGAATGCCCTGCCACGTGTTCTCCTCCCCTGCCCGGCCGCGCGGGGCACGGCCGGGATCGGCTGTTGGTGACGTCCGGCGGGTACCGGCTGAAGTCTGCTGACGAGTCTAGCGGGACGCCACCGCTGCACGGTGAGCGCCCTGTCCCCGGAGCGGCAGATGTGAAACAGTTGCTGACCATGACGACCGACACCCTCGCCGCCGGCACCGATGCCAACCCGTTGCTGACGCCGTCCGCGCTCCCCTACGGCCTGCCGGACTTCGCCGCGATCCAGGACCACCACGTCCTCCCGGCGTTCCGGACGGGCATGGCCGCGCACCGGGCCGAGCTGGAGGCCATCGCCACGGACCGGAGCCCCGTCACCTTCGAGAACACGGTCCTGGCGTTCGAGCGGTCCGGGCGGGCGCTGCGCCGGGTGTCCATGGTCTTCCACCACCTCGTGGCGGCCGACGGCACGGACGCCCGCCACCGGATCGAGGAGGAGATCAGTCCGGAACTGTCGGCCCACCAGGACGCGACCTACCTCGACGAGCGTCTCTACCGCCGGCTGGCCGGGGTGGACCTGGAGGCGTTGACCGGCGAGGACCACCGGCTCGCCACGGAGACCCTGAGGGCCTTCCGCCTGCGCGGTGCGGACCTGGACGCGGCCGCCAAGCGGCGCCTGGCCGCCATCAACGAGCGCCTGGCCGTCCTGTCCGCCCAGTACGGGCGCCGGATGGTGGAGGGGAACACGGCCGCGGCCGTCTGGTTCGCCTCGGCCGGGGAGCTGGCCGGGCTCACGGAGCAGGACCTCGCCTCGGCCGCGGAGGCGGCCCGCGCCGCCGGGCACGACGCCGGTTACCTCCTGACGCTGTCCATGTTCACCTCCCAGCCCTGGCTCGAGACACTCGAGGTCCGGGAGTCCCGGCGGCGGGTCCACGAGGCCGCCTGGCAACGGGGCAGCACCGACGACGAGCACTCCACCCTGAAACTGGCCGTGGAGCAGGCGGCCCTGCGCGCCGAGAAGGCCGGGTTGCTGGGCCACGCCAGCTGGGCCGACTACGCCCTGCAGGACCGGACGGCCCCGGACCTGGCGGCCGTCCGCGAACTGCTGGGCCGCATCATCCCGGCCGCCACCGCGAATGCCCGCCGGGAGAAGGCGGAGGTCGAGTCCGTGGCCGGGCACCCGGTGGAGCCCTGGGACTGGCCCTTCCACGCGGCCCGGATCGAGCGGGAGAGGTTCCGCGTGGACGCCTCCGGACTGCGCGCGCACTTCGAACTGGAGCGGGTCCTGACCCACGGTGTCTTCGCCGCGGCCACGGCCCTCTACGGGCTCACCTTCCGCGAGCGCCCGGAGCTGCCGGCATACCGTCCGGACGTCCGGGTCTGGGAGGTGCTGGACGCCGACGACGCCGGCCTGGGCCTGTTCGTGGGGGACTTCTTCGCCCGGCCGACCAAGTCCGGCGGCGCCTGGATGGACTCCTTCCGCGAGGCCTCGACGCTGTTCGGCGAGCAGCCGGTGGTCACCAACACCCTGAACATCCCGGCCCCGGCCGAGGGCGAACCGGTGCTGCTGACCGTGGACCAGGTCACCACCCTGTTCCACGAGTTCGGGCACGCGCTGCACGGGCTGTTGTCCACGGCCCGCTATGCCTCCCTGTCCGGGACCTCCGTGCCGCGGGACTTCGTGGAGTTCCCGTCCCAGGTCAACGAGATGTGGATGTACTGGCCGGAGGTCGTCACCGCGTACGCGCGCCATGTGGACACGGGCGAGGCGATCGACCCCGAGGTGCTGGCGGCCATCGAGGCGTCCTCGCTCTGGGGCGAGGGGTTCCGCACCACGGAGTACCTGGGCGCGACCATGCTGGACCTGGCCTGGCACTCCCTGGCGCCGGGCACGGTGGTGGAGGACCCGCTCGACTTCGAGCACGAGGCACTCGAGGCCGCGGGGCTGGATCCCGCCCTGGTCCCGCCGCGCTACCGCACCGGGTACTTCAAGCACATCTTCGCGGGCGGCTACGCGGCGGGGTACTACTCCTACATCTGGGCCGAGGTGCTGGACGCGGACACCGTGGAGTGGTTCCGGTCCCAGGGCGGGCTGACGCGGGAGAACGGCGAGCGCTTCCGCGCGGAGCTGCTCGCCCGCGGCAATACCCGGGACCCGCTGGAGTCCTACCGGGCCCTCCGCGGCCGCGACGCCGACCCGGAGCACCTGCTGCGGCGCCGCGGGCTGCTGGGCTGAGCCGGCCGGCGGTTCCGTGCCCGCGGTTCAGGCCCCGGCCGCGGCCAGCTGGGGCAGGCCGGGCCGGGGTGAGGTGAGCACCGCGTGCAGCCACAGGCGCACCGCGCGGTCCCACTTCTCCGGGTCCACGTTCCACTCCCGGGTGTGCCGGGCCAGCGTGAACCGCACGAAGCTCACCATCTGCGGGTTCTTCGCGGCCAGGTCCATCGAGGGACCCACGGGGACGAAGTCGTCGTCCTCGGAGTGCAGGATCAGCGTGGGCACCCGCACCTGGTCGGCCCTGGCCACCCAGTTCATGGCCTTCAGGTCCACGGGAGCAGCCAGCCCGGTGGCCCAGCGGCCGGCCCGGTT
The DNA here is from genome assembly GCA_026645375.1 of Citricoccus sp. WCRC_4. Lineage (GTDB taxonomy): Bacteria > Actinomycetota > Actinomycetes > Actinomycetales > Micrococcaceae > Citricoccus. Next base: position 8,936 of record JAPFFX010000217.1, read on the forward strand.
GCTCATGAGCCACTGCCCGAGGCGCCCGGAGGCGTCGGGCAACCGGTTCCGCTTCGCCTGGTGGGCCAGCACGTCGATCCAGTTGATGACGGGGCCGTCCAGCACCATGGCGACCACGGAGGAGGCCAGTTCGGAGCGGTCGGCCAACTGCAGGCACACCGCGGCCCCCATCGACCAGCCGAACAGCACCACCTCCCGGGCACCGTTCTCCAGCGCATACGCGACCGCGGCCTCGACGTCACGCCACTCCGTGGCCCCCAGGCCGTACCGGCCGTCCCCGGCCGCCGGGGCGTCCCCGTCGTTGCGGTAGGAGATCAGCAGGGAGGTCATGCCCAGGGCCCGGGCCGAGCCGATCGCGCGGATCCCCTCGGTGCGCTTGGCACCCCGGCCGTGGACCATGATCGCCCAGATGCCCTCACCCGGCAGGACGCGCGCGGGACTGCCTGCCACCGGGCCCTGCTCGGGGCCGGGGTGCGCCGTGGCCGTGCTGGCGGAGCGCGAAGGGCCGCCGGCCGCCGGCACCAGCCAGGCCGGGGCCGAGCCGTTCTCCACGGCGATCCGCACGTCCAGCGCCTCGTGGCCCAGCGTCCGCGGATCGGGGTAGATGAACCCGGTCCACCGGCCCCGGACGGCCGTGGACAGGTTCCCCG
>JAPFFX010000223.1 GCA_026645375.1 Citricoccus sp. WCRC_4
CGCCGTCCGCACCCGCGGCAGCGTCGCCGTCGGGACCCACACCGGTGCCCGTGAGGAACCGCAGCCCCCCGGGGCTGCGCAACCACTCCGCGTCCAGCCCGAGCTCCGCGGCCAGCGACTCGTTGAGCACCAGCAGCCGAGGGTCCGGGGTGTCCTCGGCGCGCCACGGGATGGCCAGTTCCGGCAGATCGGTGGCGAATCGAGCCTGCAGGGCAAGGGCGGGGGTGGTGCGGCTCATGCGTCCAGCGTAGTCATGGTCCGGACCCGGTAGCGAGGGTCCGCCCGGGCCCCGTCCGTCATCCGGCGGGTCCGGTGACCCTCATGGGAGGCCGCGGCCGTGGAGGCCGGGTGGCCGGCCGCGGGGGTGCTCAGGCGGGGGTGCTCAGGCGGGGGTGCTCAGGCGGGACCGTGCCGCCGGGCCTCGTCCACCGCGGACGCCACGCCGCCGCGCCAGGGCTCACCGTGTCCGGGCAGGACGAGCGTGGCGCCGGTGGCCGCCAGGGCGTCGAGCGAGCGCAGCGCCAGGGCGCTGTCCGCGGTGGCCGCGCCCGCCACGATCCGCGGACCGGTCTCCCCGGTGTAGGGGTCCAGGGTCACGAGGGCGTCCCCGCTCAGCAACACGTCGCGGTCCGGCAGGTGCAGCGCGCAGTGGCCGTGGGTGTGGCCCGGGCTCTCCACGACCCGTGGCCGGCCGGGCACCGGCACGATGTCCCCGGCCTCGAGGTCGTCGGTGACCCGTGTGCCCTTCACGGCCAGGGCGCCACCGGCCAGCATGGCCGTGAGGATCGGCACGGCCCTGGGGTGCTTCAGCGGGTAGGCGGCGCGGGGGTTCTCGTGGGCGTACCGGTAGGGGTGCGCGGCCAGGGTGCGCTCGGCGCGGTGTGCATACACCGGTACGCCCAGCCGGTGGACGAGGCGCCGGGCCACCCCCACGTGGTCGAAGTGCGCATGCGTGAGCACGAGGGCCTTCACGTCCTCGGGACGGCGACCGATCGTGCGGATCGCGCGGCCGAGTTCGGTCCACACTCCGGGCAGCCCGGCGTCGACCAGCGTGACGCCGTCGTCGTCCTCGACCAGGTAGCAGTTGACATGGGCGTGATCGATCAGGTGCACGCCGGGGGCGATGTCCTGGGTGAGCATGGGTCCTCCTGGGGTGTCCAACGGTGTCCGCTCCCCACCGTACGGGCCGGGAGCATGAGCAGGGCCCCGGGTAGTCCGGCTGCGTGAGGGGAACGCATTGTGCCGGGCCCGGGGCCCTCTGTCATCACTCGCACCTTGATGAGGTGCTTCCCACCGTAGGCAAGGGACGTGGGAACAGGCCGGGCGCCGGCTGGGTATCGCCTGACAACCGGCGGCACCCACCCGGCTGCGGCCGGATCCCTCCGCTCAGTCGGCGAACCTACCCGTGGTGGGGAAGCGGTGCCAGGCCCGGTGGGCTGGCATCAGCGCGAGCAGCTCCTGGACGGCCGCGGTCCCGCCCTTGGCGGTCACCACGCCCGCGGTGTCCTGCATGGCCGTGGCACGCAACACCTCCTGGCCCGTGCCGAAGGCGGCGATCGCCTTGGCATGACGCCACGCCTCGCCGAGCAGCTTGGCCACCCGCGGGTCCACGCCCTCCGGCCCGGGAGCGGCGGCCTTGGCGTCCAGGCCGTGCGCCGCGTCCGGGGCGGGCGGCGTGGCCGAGGCGAGCAGGACGGCGTCGAACTCCACGGACGCCGCCGTCAGGTAGGTGCGCTGCGCGACCACGTCCTTGCCTAGCAACCGGGTGGCGGCCTCGCCGCCGGAGGGGGCGACCACCAGGGGCACCATCCCGGCCTTGGCCACCGCGGAGACCGCGTCGGCGAGCTCGCCGGTGTCCACGTCCTCACCGACGATGATCCCCACCTGACGCCCGGCCAGCGGCCACTCGCCGCCGACCTGGGCCAGCGCCGGTGACGGCTCGACGTCGGCCGGGGCCTCGGACGGCTTCGGTGCCGGAAGTCCCAGCCCCTCGGCGACGACCTGGGCCAGCGTGGCGTCGATGTTGGCCAGGGCGCGCAGCTGGCGCTCGCGGATGGCCTGCTCGTAGCACTTGCCGAGCTCGAAGGTGTAGGCCTGGGCCACGTGCTCGCGCTCCACCTCGGTCAGGGACCGGAAGAACAACCGGACCTGGCTGAAGTGGTCGTCGAAGGTGGCGGGCAGCGCCCGTTCCTTCACCGAGGCGGGCACCGGGGCGGGGTGGTCGATGAAGGCCCGCTCGCCGTCGGGGGTCTCGAACGGGTTGTTGCCGTCCAGGGTGTTCGGCCGGTAGGGGGCCACTCCGGTGTGCACGGCGGTCTGGTGCATGCCGTCCCGGAGCATGTCATTGACCTCCGCGTGCGGACGGTTGATGGGCAACTGGTTCCAGTTGGGACCGCCGAGGCGGGTGATCTGGGTGTCCAGGTAGGAGAAGAGCCGGCCCTGCAGCAGCGGGTCGTTGGTGACGTCGATGCCGGGGACGAGGTTGTTCGGGTTGAACGCCACCTGCTCGGTCTCGGCGAAGAAGTTCGAGGTGTTGCGGTTCAGGGTCAGCAACCCGATCGGCTCGACGGGCGCCAGTTCCTCCGGGACGATCTTGGTGGGGTCCAGCAGGTCGATCCCGGCGAACATCTGGTCCTCGGTGTCCTCGAAGACCTGCACGCCCAGCTCCCACTCCGGGAACGCACCCGCCTCGATCGCGTCCGCCAGGTCCCGGCGGTGGTAGTCCGGGTCGGCGCCGTTGATGATCTGCGCCTCCTCCCACGTGACCGAGTGCACGCCCAGCTTCGGCTTCCAGTGGAACTTCACCAGCACCGTGGACCCGTCCTGGGCGATCAGCCGGAAGGTGTGGACGCCGAAGCCCTCCATCATCCGGTAGGACCGGGGGATGCCGCGGTCGGACATGTTCCACATCGTGTGGTGCTGGGCCTCGGTGTGCAGGGACACGAAGTCCCAGAAGGTGTCGTGGGCACTCTGCGCCTGCGGGATCTCGCGGTCCGGATGCGGCTTGCCGGCGTGGATGATGTCGGGGAACTTGATGCCGTCCTGGATGAAGAACACCGGGATGTTGTTGCCGACCAGGTCGAAGGTGCCCTCGTCGGTGTAGAACTTGGTGGCGAAGCCGCGGGTGTCGCGCACCGTGTCCGC
>JAPFFX010000226.1 GCA_026645375.1 Citricoccus sp. WCRC_4
GGGGAGCCGCCGCGCCGGCCCATCGAGGGCCTCGGCGAGGACGTCGTCCTGCTCGGCTTCCTCTATCCCGGCAAGGGGCACCTCGAGGCCGTGGACGCCCTGGCCCTGCTGCGCCGCCGGGGAGTGCCGGCCCCGCCCCGGGTCACCGCGCTCGGCGCGGTCTCGAGCGGCCACGAGGGCCTCGTGGACGAGCTGCGGGACCGCGCACGGGCGGCCGGCGTGGGGTTCCGGGTCACCGGCTTCGTCCCCGAGGAGGACCTGGACGCCGCCCTGAGGTCGGCCGGCATCCCCGTCGCCGCCCATCACAACGTCTCCGCCTCCGGATCCCTGGCGGCCTGGATGTCCGTGGGACGGCGCCCCGTGGTGCCGGCTTCCCGGTACACGCGGGAGATGGAGCAGCTCCGTCCGGGCACGCTGCACCTCGTGGACCCCGGGCCCGGGGACTCGTCCCTGGTGGACGCGCTCGCGGAGGGCATCGCGGACGCCGCCGCACGGCCGCAGCAGACCTGGGTGGGACCCGGGACCGCCCTGGACCCGGGACCCGAGGACTGCGCCCGGGCCCTGGCCGCCTTCTGGCAACGGGTGCACTCATGAACCGTCCTGCGGGGACGCCGGTCCCGGGCAACCGCTGGGACCTGCTGCCGGACACCAGCGGGGGTCCGGCGGAACGGGACGGGGGGATCCCGGAGGTGTCCGTCGTCGTGCCCTACTACCGGGACCAGGCCGGACTGGACCTGCTGCTGGCCGCCCTGGCCCGGCAGGACCTGCCCGCGTCCCGGGTACAGGTGGTCATCGCCGACGACGGTTCGCCCGAGTCCCCGCGCCTGCCGGACCGGTTCCCGCTCGACGTGCAGGTGGTCCGCCAGCCCGACGCCGGCTTCCGCGCCTCCGCGGCCCGCGCGCTGGGCGCCTCGGTCGCCGAGGGGCAGGTGCTGGCGTTCCTGGACGGGGACATGATCCCGGAACGGGACTACCTGCGCCGGGCGGTCCGGTTGCCGTCGCGCTCGCCGGAGGCCGTCGTCGTCGGGCGCCGCCGGCACCTGGACCCGGCACTGCTCCAGACCGGCTGGCGCCCGGGGGATGCCGTGCCGCAGGACTGCGTGCTGGAGGATCCGCAGTGGCTCGAGCGGGCCTACGCGGGCTCCCGCGACCTGCTGGATGCCGACTCCACCTCCTACCGGTTCGTCATCTCCGCCGTGCTCACCGTCTCCCGCCGGATCCACGACGAGGCCGGCGGCTTCGATCCGTCCTTCGTCGGCTACGGCGGGGAGGACTGGGAGTTCGCCCACCGCTTGTGGCGCACCGGGGCACTGCTGGCCCACGAACCCGCCGCGGTGGCCTGGCATGCCGGCCCGGACTTCGCCGGCCGCGAGGACCCGCTCGCGGCCCGTCGGGTGAAGAACCGCGAGGCGCTCGTGCTGGCCGGCCGGATCTCCGCGCCGACGGCGCGCGGCTGGTCGCTCGGCTCACGGGACCGGGTGCGCCTCGCCCTGGTGCTGGTGATGCCCGGCGGCGGCCTCGGGGCCTGCGCGATCGATGGCGGCAGTGGCACCGTGCGGGCGGACGGGGCCGACGACGGGGGCGACGGGGGCGCGGCCGCCGTCGTGATGTGCGCCGATGCGCTGCTGCAGGCCTTCCCGGGCGCCTCGCTGACGCTGGCCGGGAGAGTGCCGGACGGGGCCGAGGTCCTGGTCCGGGACCCCCGGGTGTCCGTGGCGAGTGAGGTCGCGGAGCCGGGTGCCGGGGAGGAGCCGGACTGGCTGCTCACCGTGACGTGCCCGGTCCGTCCCGCACGGGGAACCGGGCGCCCGGATCCGGCCGCCGTGCAGGAGCGGCTGCTGGCGGCCGAGCGGGCCGGGCGGGACCGGATCGAGGTCACCGGGCCGGCCGGCGTCGTGGCCACCCTGGTCAGTTCGCGGGCACGCTGGCGCCGCCGGCGGTGGGGGACCGAGGACCCGACCACGACCACCGTGGCGGACCTGGCCGGACTGGGCTGGGAGCCGACGGGCGAGGCCCCCGACCTGGAGGCCTGGTGGGGCGGCTGGGGCTGAGCGCCGGGTGAGCGAGGGCTGAGCCCCGAAGGGCTGGGGGCCGGCTGGGCCGGGCGGGGAAGCGCAGCGGCGCGCTCAGCCCTGGAGCTGGCGCACCTCGACCCGCTGGCCGCAGGCCGCCGAGGCCCGGGCGGCGAGGTCGTGGACCTGTTCCGCCACCGCGACCTCCACGACCCACAGTCCGCCCAGGTGCTCCGAGGCCTCGGCGAGGGGGCCAGGCGTCACGGTGGGCTCGGTGCCGTCGGTCCCGGCCACCACGAAGGACTCCTCGGGGGCCGTCAGGCCGCAGGCGAAGACCCACGCCCCCTCGGCCTGGAGGAACTCGTTGAACTCGCTGACCGCCTGGAACGCCGCGTGCATGGCCTCCTCGGTGTCATAGGGGCCGAGGGGCCGCAACTGGGTGCCGGGGGCATGCCAGACGGAGATCATGAACTGGGGCATGGTGGCGCTCCTGGATCCGGGATGTCCACCGTGGTGGGTGGACGGGTGCTTTCCCTCAGGATGTCACCGGCCCGCGGCCGTTGTCTCCGGTGGAGGGCCTGGGGGCCTCACGCCTGGGCGAAGACCGCGGCGACGGGTTCCTCGCCGTCCACGTACTCGAGCTGCTTGCCGATCGAGTTCTCGGTGGCCAGCGCCACGCGGATGGTCTCCGCCACGTTGCCGCGAGAGGTGTCCCGCAGCTCGCCGACCGTGGCGGCGGTGGCCCGTCGGATGCGCCCGGTGGGCTCGTCCGTGGTGAGGGCCCCGGGGCCGAGGATGGTCCAGTCCAGCTCAGAGTTCCGCAGGTGGTCGTCGGCGGCGGCCTTGGCCGTGGCGTACGGGTAGAAGGAGTCGTCCTCCGGGACGCCGTGGTCGGGCCGGGCGCCCAGGTAGGACACCATGACGTACCGCTTCACGCCGGCCTGCCCGGCGGCATCCATGGAGCGGATGGCCGCGTCCCGGTCCACCGCGTAGGTGCGCTCCGGGTCGCCACCGCCGGCCCCGGCGGTCCAGACGATCGCATCGTGCCCGGAGAAGGCCCGGGCGAGTTCGTCCTGGGAGGCAGTCTCGACGTCGAGCACCAGTGGCGTGGCGCCGGCCGCCTCGATGTCCGCGGCGTGGTCGGGATTGCGGATGACCGAGGTGACCTCGTGGCCTTCCTGGACCAGCAGGGGAGCGGTGCGCAGGGCCACCTTGCCGTGTCCGCCGATGATCAGGTACTTCGCCATGGTGTTCTCCTTCACTCAGGGATGTGCGTGCCGTGGAGCCCACTGTTCCATCACCCGCCGGAGGGCTCCAAAGGATTCGGCCGGGGGCAGAATAGGGGGCATGCCTGTCGCTTTCCCACCGTTCCGTACCACCTCCCGCGTCCTGGCCGCCGCCGCGGCACTGCTGCTCCTGGCAGGCTGCTCGGCTCCCGACGCCGGCCCGGGGACCACGTCCACCGCCTCTCCGGCAGCCGCGCCGGCCGAGCCCGGAGCGGGGACCGATGCCGCGGGGGCCGAGGCCCTGCTGGGCGAGTACGGCTTCGAGGGCGGGACCGTGGAGGAGGTCGTGGAGGCGTTGGACTCCACGCACGCGGACCGGGACAAGGGGCTCGCAGCCTCGGTGACCCCCGACCAGGTGGTGCTGGCCGACGAGGACCGCCAGGCCGCCCTGGACGTGCCCCAGGACCGGTTCTACCTCGCGGTCGCGCCGTACGAGACCACCACCCACGACTGCTTCCACCACAGCCTGTCCGGTTGCCAGGGCGAACTCGTGGACACCCCCGTGCACGTGACCGTCACCGGCGCGGACGGCACCGTCCTGGTGGACGAGGAGCGCACCACCTACGCCAACGGCTTCCTGGGCCTCTGGCTGCCGGCGGACATCGAGGGGACCATCGAGGTCCGGGCGCAGGGCGGGACCGCGACCGCGGACATCGCCACCGGCGCTGACGACCCGACCTGCCTGACCACCCTCCGGCTCACCTGAACCACTCCTGGGACAGGATCCCCATGACGTGGCAGTCGACCCACTGGCCGTCGGACCACAGGGCCTCGCGCATCGTGCCCTCGCGGGTGAAGCCGGCCTTCTCGTAGACGTGCCGGGCCCGCGGGTTGAAGTCGTAGACCTCCAGCCCCACCCGGTGCAGGTGCTGGGCCTCGAAGGCGTGCCGGAGGGTCAGCCGGACCGCCTCGGTGCCGAGCCCGCGGTCCCGGGCGCCGGAGATCCAGATCCGGAACCCGCAGGAGAGGTTGTCCTCGTCGAGCTCGTTGAGCACCGACTCCCCGACGATCCGTCCGGAGGACCGCTCCCGGATGACCCAGACGATCCGGTCCTGCGCGTTCGACCAGCGATCGTAGGTCTCCTCGAGCTGCGCAACGCTCCACGGCGGTGCGGCCGCGGGGCCGGGATCGGAGGCATGCACCGAGCCGGTGAGCCGCCCGACCTCCGGATCGGACAACAGCCCGTGCAGGGTGGCGGCGTGCTCGCGGACGGCGGGCACCAGGCGGACGAGGTCGCCCTCGAGGGCGACCTTGACGGTGAAGTCGGGCGTGCCGGTGCCGCTGGCCGGTGCGTCGACCGCGGCAGGGGCCGCGCCGTCGTCGGGTACGGGGTCCATCAGATGTTGGACCCGTCCGGTGGCAGGTCGGCCGGCGGACGGGAGGATCCGCCCCCGTCCGGCGACGGCGGGCAGTCCAGCCCCAGCGTGTAGGCCGTCATGGACAGCGAGCCGTAGGAGTAGCCGTCCACCAGGACGTCCAGGCCCGGTTGCCCCGTGGGGCCGGTGGTGTTGGTGATGCCGCTGGATTCGCTCGAGCCCGCGGCGCCCGCGAGCCCGGCCAGGTACAGGGACGGGATGAAGTGGTCCGGGGTGGGCACGGCGTGGTCCCAGTCCGCGTGGGCGTCCAGGGTGGGCATCTCGGTGGGGTCCGTGAGCAGGCGTTCCTTGGCGTCCTCGTTGAACCGGTGCGCCCAGTCGAAACCGTCGTCGGTGCGCCTCCAGTCCATGCTGCGCAGGTTGTGCACGATGTTCCCGCTGGTGACGATCAGGATGCCCTGCTCGCGCAGCGGGGCCAGGTCGGCCCCGAGCCTGAGGTGGTAGTCCAGGGGCTTGTCCGCGTTGATGCTCATCTGGACCACGGGGATGGAGGCGTCCGGGAAGGCGTGGGTGAGCACGGACCAGGTGCCGTGGTCGATGCCCCAGCTGTCCACGTCCGCACCGACCCAGGTGGGGTGGACGGTGTCACTGATCTCCTCGACGAGCCCCGGCAGGCCGGGGGCGGGGTACTGGACGTCGAAGAGCTCCTGCGGGAAGCCGTAGAAGTCGTGGATGGTGCGCGGATCCGGCATGGCGGTGACGGCGGTGGCGTTGATGTACCAGTGCGCGCTGACCACCAGGATGGCCCGCGGGGTGGGCACGGCCTCGCCGAAGGCCTTCCACGCGGAGGTGTAGCGATTGGTCTCCAGGGCGTTCATGGGGTTGCCGTGGCCGAAGAAGGCGGCGGGCATGACCGTGGGGGTCGTTGAGTCGGTGGTCGTCTGGCTCATGGGACCTCCAGGGGTCGGGGATGACCTGCGGGTAGTCGAGGCTTGTTGCCGTCATCGTCTCCCGTGCCGCCGGGACGGGGCAAGGCCGGTGGACACGCACCGGCGGACTTGCGGGGAGGACCGCGGGAGGGGGCACTAGCATCGGGCCAGGGCGGTCCGTCGTCACCGTGACGACCGGGGACCGCCCTCGTGTCTCCGGGGGCCCGGGCGATCGAGGACGAGCAGGGAGGGAAGCGGCGTTGATAACCGTCGAGAAGGTGTTGCGCCTCGGGGAGCTGGGCCTGCAGACCCTGGTCGAGGGGGCCATGAACCGCCCGGTGGCCTGGGTCGCCACGACCGAGCTGGCGGACCCCACCCCGTACCTCAGCGGCGGGGAGATCGTCCTGTTCACCGGGATCACCAGCCCCACCGACGGTCCGTCCTGGAGCAGTTACGTCCGGCGTCTCGATGACCGCGGCGTCGTCGCCCTCGGGATGGGAGTGGGGCGGCGACTGACGTGGCCGGAGGTGCCCGAGGGGCTCATCGAGGCGGTCCGGGGAACGGGACTGACGCTCTTCGCGGTGCCGGAGAAGACGACCTTCCTGCAGGTCATCCGGGCGGTGGCGGGACTGCGCGCGGCCGAGGAGCGCGCCGCGCTGGAGACCAGCCTGGCCCATCAGCGCGCACTGACCCGGGCGGCCACGGCCGTCGACGGCTCCACCCAGGTCCTCAAGACCCTCGCCACGTTGCTGCCCGGGGCGTGGGCGGCCGTCTGCACCGCGGACGGCGACGTCCAGGAGCGCTCCGCACCGGCCATCCCGCCCCTGCCGACCGACCGCACCCTCGCGCAGCTCATCGGTCGCCTGCGCGACGGCGGGCTGCGGGGAGCCCTCCGTGAGACGGGTCCGGACGGCACCGTGGTCATCCACCCGCTGGGTGTCCACGGCGACCCCCAGGGATACCTCGTCGTCGTCCTGCCCCACCCGCTCGACCAGGCGCAGTCGGGCACCATCTCGACCACGGTGGCCCTGCTCTCCCTGCACGCCGAGCGGGCTGCGGAGCGGCAGCTCTCCCGCCGCCGCATCCGGGCCGGTGCGGTCGCCCTGTTGCTCGGCGGTGACCTCCGCGCCGGCGACGCCCTGCTCTCGGTGGCCGGCGACGAGGCCTGGGGGCGAGGAGTACGCGGGATCCGCGTCTGCGTCCTCCGCGGGGCTCCCGAGCTCATCCGGGAGGCAGGCCGCCGGATCGAGGGCCACACCGACCGGACCGGTCATCGGATGCTCATGGGGACCCCGGTTCCGCGCCATGACTCGGAGGAGGAGGCCCCGGTGCTGGTGGAGGACACCTCCGCAGCCCTGTCGATCCTGCACCAGGTCGTGGCCACCGCGGCCCTGCGGGCCGGCATCGGGGGCAGCGTGACCGTCGACGACGCCGCCACCAGTCACACCCAGGCGCTCCACGTGCTGGAGCGCACCGCTGCGCAGCACCGTGTCGGTTCCTGGGACGACCTGGCGGCGGGGGGGATCGCCGGCCTGCTGCCGGCGGAGGCCGCCCGGGCATGGGCCCGGGAGCTCCTGGACCCGCTCACCTCGCAGGGGCCCACCGGGCAACGGCTGCTGGAGACCCTGCGCGTCTTCCTGGCCCACAACGGCAACCGTCGCCAGGCGGCCGAGGAGCTCGGGGTCCACCGGAACACCCTCCTGCACCAGCTGCAGTCCGCCGAACGCGCGCTCCAGCGGTCCCTGGAGGACCCCCAGTTGCGGGCCGACCTCTGGATCGCGCTGCACGTGACCGAGGGAGAGGGCCTCCGGTCCCGGCGGGGGCCCCACCGTCCGGACTGACGGTGGGGGCTATGCCACATGCACACCGCTGCCGGAATGATTGTGCACTGCGTCACGCGATCGCTGTCTAGGCTCGCCCCAGGAGTCCGCCCTGCCCACCGCGGGGCGTCGTCGCATCACGAAAGGCCGGTTGTCATGTCCCTGACCGTTTCCCCCTCCCTTCCGACCCTGGACGCGCGGTTGCCCCAGCGCCGCGAACTGGTCACCGAGGTCCCCGGGCCCCGCTCGCGTGAACTGCAGGAGCGGCGTGATGCCGTGGTGCCGCGCGGCCTGGTCTCGAGCCTGCCGGTCTTCGCCGAGGACGCGGACGGCGGCGTGATCCGGGACGTCGACGGCAATTCCTTCATCGACCTCGGCTCGGGCATCGCGGTGACCAGCGTCGGCGCGTCCTCACCGGCGGTGGCGGCGGCCGTGGCCGAGCAGGCCGGACGCTTCACTCACACCTGCTTCATGGTGACCCCCTACGAGGGCTACATCCAGGTGGCCGAGGAGTTGGCGCGACTGACCCCCGGGGACCATGCCAAGCGGACCGCCCTGTTCAACTCGGGGGCCGAGGCCGTGGAGAACGCCGTCAAGATCGCCCGCCTGGCCACCGGTCGCCAGGCCGTGGTCGCCTTCGACCACGCCTATCACGGGCGGACGAACCTCACGATGGGCCTGACCGCCAAGACCATGCCCTACAAGACGAACTTCGGTCCCTTCGCCCCGGAGATCTACCGGATGCCCATGAGCTACCCGTTCCGCGAGGAGAACCCGTCGCTGACCGGGCCCGAGGCGGCCCGTCGGGCCATCACCCAGATCGAGAAGCAGATCGGCGCGGAGTCCACCGCGGCGATCCTCATCGAGCCGATCCAGGGTGAGGGCGGCTTCATCGTCCCCGCCGAGGGGTTCCTGCCCACGCTGGCCACCTGGGCCCGGGAGAACGGCGTGGTCTTCATCGCCGACGAGGTCCAGGCCGGCTTCTGCCGCACCGGGGCCTGGTTCGCCTCCGAGCACGAGGGCGTGGTGCCCGACCTGATCACCATGGCCAAGGGCATCGCCGGTGGCATGCCGCTCTCCGCGGTCACCGGTCGCGCCGAGCTGTTCGACGCCGTCCACCCCGGAGGGCTCGGTGGCACCTACGGTGGCAACCCGGTGGCCTGCGCCGCCGCGCTGGCGACCCTGGAGACCATGCGAGAACTGGACCTGGCGGCCCGTGCCCGGGCCATCGAGGCCATCGTCGTCGGCCGGCTGCGCGCGTTGCAGGAGGAACTCGGTGGCACGCAGGGACCGATCGGGGAGATCCGCGGCCGCGGGGCGATGCTGGCGATCGAGCTGGTCAAGCCCGGCACCACCGAACCCGACCCCGAGTCCACGAAGGCCGTGGCCGCCGCCTGCCTGGCCGAGGGCGTGCTGATCCTGACCTGTGGCACCTATGGCAACGTCATCCGCCTGTTGCCGCCGCTGGTCATCGACGAGCAGCTGCTGCAGGACGGCCTCGACGTCCTCGAGGCCGCCCTCCGCGGCACCCGCTGACCTCCGTGTCCCACCGACACCCGTCGCGTCCCGGAGGGCCGTGGCGGGTGCCGGTGGTGGCCGCAGCCTGACCCGCATCCTGCGGGTCCATCCGAGGGGGCTGTGCCGGGCGCATCGTGCGCCGGGCACAGCCCCCTCGGCGTCCCCAGGACGGCGTCTCCGACGGGTCCGCGATAGCGCCTGGGGCGTCCTGGAGCGGAAAAATCACCCCTTGCGTAAACCTCTATGACTGTTAGTATTTCCTCCATGGTTCGGAATGTGGCTCGCATCACAATCCGACCGGCAGCTGGGCAGGCTCTGGATTCACACCTCTCCAAACCCGCCTTGTTGCAGGGATTCCCGCACTCTTGGGTGCTGCCCGCCACTCGCGGACGGTGACCTCTTAACCGGGATGAAACGTGCAGAACCCTAGTAGAAACACACCTTTGGTTTATTGAATCCACGCACCTCCACTGGCGAACCCACCGTCGACGAGGTCATCCGAGGGAGCTCGAATCCCCTCGCTCTGCAGCTTTTCACCGTCTCAGCCGTCCAACGGCCCCAGGCAAAGGACTGAACATGGATCATTCTCACGCAGGATCCGCACCGACTCTGCCGGTCTCCGATGAGCCCGGGGAGTATCGCAGCGAGTTCAAGCGCGAAATGGGCTTCTGGGGAAACCTGGCCCTCGGGTTCACCTACCTCTCTCCCGTCGTGGGGGTCTACACCACGATCGGTGCGGCCATCGCGATCTCCGGTGCGCCGGCCTTCTGGTGGCTCGTCATCGCCGGTTTCGGCCAGCTCCTGGTCGCCATGGTCTTCGGAGAGGTGGTCTCCCAGTACCCGATCGCTGGCGGTATCTACCCCTGGAACCGCAAGCTCTGGGGCCGCAAGTGGGGATGGATGAGCGGCTGGGTGTACGCCGTCGCCATCTGTGCCACCATCGCCTCGGTCGCCTACGGCGCGGGCCCCTTCCTCGGCAGCCTGCTCGAGGTGGAGATGTCCCCGCTGGCCAACGTCATACTCGCCCTCGGCATCCTGGTGATCGCCACGCTCATCAACTACGGCGGCACGAAGCTCCTGGCCAAGGTGGCGTTCTTCGGCTTCGTCGCCGAGATCGTCGCGACCGTCGTGATCGGGGCCTGGTTGCTCATCGGAGCCCGAAAGCATGACCTGTCCGTGCTGTTCACCGACTTCCGGCCGGCCGACCTGCAGGGGGATGCACCCTTCGCGGTGGCCTTCATCGGTGCGGCCATCATGGGCATCTACCTGTACTACGGCTTCGAGGCCAACGGCGACGTCGCCGAGGAGGTCGTGGATCCGGGCCGGGTCATCCCCAAGGCCATGCGCATGACCGTCTACATCGGCGGCATCGCCTCCATGTTCATCGCCCTGGGTCTCATCCTCGCCATCCCGGACTTCCGCGCCGTGATGGACGGCACCGCCACGGATCCCATCGGCGAGTTGTTCCTGAGCGTCTTCGGCGCCCAGGGGTTCAAGATCGTGCTCGTGGTCGTCCTGGTCTCCTACCTCTCCTGCACCATCTCCCTGCAGGCCGCGGCCTCGCGACTGCTGTTCTCGATGGGCCGGGACCGGCAGCTGCCGGGTTCCGCGCTGCTGCGCCGGTTCAGCGAGCGCCGCGCCGTCCCGCCGTACTCGCTGGCGGCCGCCGGCCTCCTTCCGGCCGCGTTCGTCGTGATCTCACTGCTGAGCGCGGATGCCCTGATCGCCATCGTGTCCTTCGCGGCCCTCGGCATCTACCTGGCCTTCGCCTCCGTGGTCGCGGCCTACCTCCGCGCCCGGTTCAAGGGCTGGCAACCCAGCGGTCACTTCCGGATGGGCCTCTGGGGCATCGTGGTCGGTTGCGTCGCCCTGGCCTACCAGCTGTTCGCGATGTTCACCCTCGTCCAGCCGATCCCCGGGGCCGTCTGGTACGAGGCCTGGCTGGTGGCCCTGGTCGCCATCGTCGTCCTGGTCGTGGGCCTGGTCTACATGACCTCGGCCCGGCCCTACCTCAACGAGCCCGCCAGCCTGGCGGACGGCCGGGACTACGCCGAACCGATCTCGCCGACGGAGGAGATCGTCGACATGGCGGTCCGGATCGATGGCGGCACCCCCCACCCCTATCCGCACCGTGACGCTCCCCGGGACGGACTCCGCGCCGGCGCGCAGGCGTCAGCGCCCGATTCACTGACCCGCGACCCGTCCTGAGCCCCGCACCCGAAAGGACCACCCCATGACCATCACCACCGCCCACGATGTCCCGTACCTGGACATGTCGGCCCCGCACTTCGCCATGGCCTCCGAGGCCGTCCGCGACGCCCGGGACGCGAACTGGTACGCCCGGACCAACTACGGCCTGGCCGTCCTGTCCTACGAGGACGTCTCGTCGCTGATGAAGAGCCCGAAGCTGATCCAGGGCTCGGCGGCCTGGCCGGAGCACAACGGCGTGCACAGCGGGATCTTCTACGACTGGTGGAAGCGCAACCTGCTGGTCCTGGAGGGTGAGGACCACCACCGCATCCGCCGGCTGGCCAACCCGGCCTTCTCCCCGCGCAAGATCGCCGCCCTGGGGGATCGGTTCGAGTCACTGGCCAACGAGCTGATCGACGGCTGGATCGAGGACGGCCAGGTCGAGTTCGTGGAGGGCTTCGCCGCCCCCTTCGCCACGCGGGTGCTGTGCATCATGCTCGGGATCGACGAATCCGAGTGGGGGACCATCAACCGCCTGGCCTCCACCGTGGGGGCTGCCCTCGGCGTGACGATCAAGGAGGACATCGACGAGGTCGATGCCGCCCTGGTCGAGCTGCAGGAGTACGCGGAACGACTGATCTCGGACCGCCAGCAGAACCCGAAGGACGACTTCGTCACCCGACTCGTGGAGGCCAACCGTGAGGGAGACCGGCTGACCGACCCGGAGCTGCGCAACCTGCTCGTGCTGCTGATCTTCGGCGGCATGGACACGACCCGGAACCAGCTCGGACTGGCCATCCAGTCCTTCATCCGCCAGCCGCACCAGTGGGAGCTGCTCGCCGAGCGGCCCCGGGAACTGGCCAAGGCCGCCGTGGAGGAGGCACTGCGCGTCAACCCGACGACCCGCTGGGTGACCCGTGAGGTGGCCGAGACCTTCGAGCACAAGGGGCTGGTCCTGGAACAGGGGACGACGGTGCACATGTTCACCTACGCCTCGGGCACCGACCCGGAGAAGTTCGCCAACCCCGAGCGCATCGACCTGGAGGCCGAACACGCGCCCCACTATGCGTTCGGCGGTGGCGTGCACCATTGCCTGGGCCACTTCGTCGCCCGTTCCGACATGCAGGCGGCCCTGCCGGCACTGGCCACCCGGCTGGCCAACCTGAGCGTGGTGCCGGGCGGGGACGAGTGGATGCCGGACTCCGGCAACACCGGGCCCGTCCGCCTGACCATCGCCTTCGACCGCCGTGCCACCACGGCCGACGGACAGCAGACGGCCTGAGCCCGACACATCGGACACCCCCAGAGGAACAGATCCATGAGCACGACACACGTTGACAGCAGCCGCGAGACGGCACCCGCCCCCCGAGACGAGGAGCAGAACATGAAGGTCTGGGTCGACCGCACGCTGTGCGAGAACCACGGGCAGTGCGCCATCGCCGCGCCGAGCACGTTCGAGATGGACGACGAGGGCATCCTCCAGTACACCGAGGGCTTTCCCGCGGACGAACTGGAGTACATCGAGGACGCCATGGACGTCTGCCCGGTACAGGCGATCTTCCTCAAAGGGGACCAGTGAGCCGTGAGTGAGCACCAGGAACAGCGCATCGTCGTCGTGGGGGCCTCCATGGGCGGCCTCCGGGCCGCCGAGCAGCTCCGCGCCGCCGGCTGGGACGGGGCCATCACCGTGGTCGGCGAGGAGGTCCACCCGCCCTACAACCGGCCCCCGCTCTCCAAGGAGTTGCTGGCGCACCCCGGTTCCCCCGAGGACGCACTGGCGGCGGTGGCACTGCGCCAGCGGCCGACCATGGAGACGGTGGACTGGCGGCTGGGCGTCCGGGCGGTGGCCAGCGACCTCCAGGAGCAGACGGTGACCCTGGCCTCGGGAGAGCGGCTCGCCTACGACGGTCTCGTGATCGCCAGCGGCATCCGGCCCCGACGGCTGCATGTCCCCGGGCCCACGGTCGGCCGCCACGTGG
>JAPFFX010000238.1 GCA_026645375.1 Citricoccus sp. WCRC_4
CTTCTCGGCGACGAGGCGGTGCAGGGCCTCCGGGGCCAGGTGGGTGCCCGTGTCCTGCACTCCGTCCGCGGTGACCGTGACCTCCCCGGGGACGTCGAAGGCGACCAGTTCGGGACGGACCTTCACGGAGAGTCGGGGGAAGTCCTCGGCGGAACCGTCCGACCACTTGACCTCCAGGCCCGCGAACGGCGGATAGGTCCGGGTGGTCTTGACGTACTGCTTCACCGCGTCGATCGGCCCGCCGACCGTGCCGTTGATGCCGTGGGGGGCCACGATGATCCGGCCGGTCAGGCCCCAGCGTTCGGCCAGGGCGTGCTGCCAGAGCCGCACGGCCTCGGGGTCGGCCACGGGGGCGAAGCGATAGTAGAGGGCGATCTTGGACTGGCTCACCGCTCCAAGGGTAGTGGGACGTGCACGGGTGGTTGCCAGTCTCGGCGGCGGACTGCAGACTACCCCCAGGTGACGTTTTGGACAGGAAGAGGGTATGCCCGTGCGGTCCCGCGACGTCACGGGATAGTCTCTTGCCATGACTTCTGCCCTGAACGACGCTCTGGTCAGCACGTGGGTCACCGGGTGGTCCCGGTGCCGGGACTACGAGGTACGCCACGACGGCCCCGTCCACGCCTCGTTGCGCACCGGGCACCAGTCCTCGGAAGGCCAGGACTGGGAGTACGTCCTCGCCAATCCCGACCAGGATGCCCTGGCGGCCGCCTCGGTCGAGGTCCAGGGACACCCGGGCCGGCTGCTCACCGTGGTGGGCACCGCCCCGGCGATCCCTGAGGGTGTTCCGCTGAAGCGGGTCTCCACGGGCGAGAAGCTCATGGTGGTGGACATGACCGGCCAGGACGTCGAGGCACCGATCGTGCCCGAGGAGTTCGAGGCCGCGATCGAGCGCAACGAGCCGGACTGGTTCCTGCTGACCATCACCTCCACGGACGAGCACGCCGCGGGGGCCGGTGCCGTGGCCGCCCGGGGCCGGGTGGCCGCCGTGGAGGGCTACGCGGTGTTCGACCGGATCTGGACCTCTCCCGAGTTCCGCCGGCAGGGCCTGGGCTCGCTCGTGATGCGCTACCTGGCCTCCCTCGCCCTCGAGCACGACGTGCAGGAGGGCCTGCTGGTGGCCGGCGCCGAGGGGCAGGCCCTGTACGGGCACCTGGGTTGGACCGATCTGGCGGATGTCACCGTCTTCGGCGCCCTCGAGGACCACACCGAGAACCCCTCCCACTCGGACATCAGCTGAACCCTCTGGTCCGGACCGACGATCCCCGGGACGCCGAGGCCCTGGCCCGGGCCCTGGGGAGGTCTTCCGTCCCCGGCCAGTTGGTACACGTCCGGTACCTTCCGGAGCGTCCGGCGCGGACCGAGCCGTGGCCCGCGGGCACCCCGGAGGGCCTGGTGCGGGCCTTCGGGGGCTCGGGCGTGCTCGAGCCGTGGCACCACCAGGTCGAGGCCGCCCGGCTCGCCGCCTCCGGGCAGCACGTGGTGCTGGCGACCGGCACCGCGTCCGGCAAGTCCCTGGGCTACCAGCTCGCCGCCGGCACCGCCCTGGCCGAGGACCCGGCCGGGACCGTGCTGTACCTCTCCCCCACCAAGGCCCTCGCCGCGGACCAGCTGGTCGCCTGGCGGGCCCTGGCCCGGGACGGCGCCGGCTGGCTGCTTCCGTCCCCCTATGACGGGGACACCGCCCCGGCCGACCGCACCTGGGCCCGGGACCACGCGAACGTGCTGCTGACCAACCCGGACATGCTGCACATCGGGATCCTGCCCCACCACGAACGCTGGGGCCGGTTCTTCCGCCGGTTGCGGTACGTCATCGTGGACGAGGCGCACGTGTACCGGGGGGTGTTCGGTTCCCACGTGGCGGTGCTGTTGCGCCGGCTGGCGCGGGTCTGCGCGCACTACGGCTCGGGGCCGGTGTTCATCGGCGCCTCCGCCACCAGCGCGGACCCGGCCGGGTCGTTCACCCGGCTGATCGGGGCGGACGCCGTGGCCGTCACCGAGGACGCCTCGCCCCACGGTGCGGTGACGGTCGGGTTCTGGGAACCCGAGCTGACGGACGCGCGCGGGGAGAACGGTGCCCCGGTGCGCCGTTCGGCCACCGCCGAGTCGGCCGGGATGATGGCAGACCTCGCCGTGGCCGGGACCCGGACCATCGCCTTCATCCGCTCCCGGCGTGGTGCGGAGGCCATGGCCTCCGCCGCCAAGCGGGAGCTGGCGGAGGTGGACCCGTCCCTGCCCCCGCGGGTGGCGGCCTACCGCGCCGGCTACCTGCCGGAGGAGCGTCGCGAGGTGGAGACCGCCCTGCGCACGGGCCGGCTGCTGGGGGTGGCCTCGACCCCGGCCCTGGAACTGGGGATCGACATCGCCGGGCTCGACGCGGTGCTGGTGGCCGGCTGGCCCGGGACGCGGGCCTCGTTCTTCCAGCAGGTGGGGCGGGCGGGCCGGGCCGGCCAGGAGTCCCTGGCCGTGTACGTGGCCGGCGACGACCCACTGGACACCTTCGTGGTGCACCATCCGGAGGCGGTGTTCGAGCTCGCCGTGGAGGACTCGGTGACGGACCCGTCCAACCCGCACATCCTGGCCCCCCACCTGTGTGCCGCGGCCGCCGAGCTGCCGCTGGTCCCGGACGGCCTGGCGGCCTTCGGGGAGGCCGGTCACGTGCGCGGCCTCGTCGACCGGCTTCACGAAGCTCGTGACCTCCATCCTGTGCAGCCCCGTCCGGGCGAGCCCGTCGATCAGCGCTACCTTGTCCTCGGTGGCGATGACCTCCGGCTCGTTCTGGAAGCCGTCGCGAGGCCCGACCTCGCGGATCCGGACGTGGCCCGGGAGCCGGTCGCTCATGCGCGCTGGACCACGCGGCGCTCGTGGATCCCGACCCCGAGGGTGCGGTCGCCCTCGCGGACCTCGACGTCGAAGCGCCACTTGCGCTCGTCGGCGATCTCGCGGAGCCTCGCCGTGACGCTGCACTTCGCGCCCTCGCCCGCGCCGGCGACGTGCTTGATGCAGACCTCGAACCCGACGGTGGCCTGGCCGTCCGGCAGGTGCTCGAGCGCGAGCATCGCCGCGCACCGCTCCATCATCCCGATCATCCCGGGCGTGGAGAGGACCTTGACCGGGATCGTCCCGCCCACGTCGGTGAGGAGCATGCCCTCGACCGTGAACTCGTCGGTGCGCTCGGCGCCTTCGGGAGCCATCGTCGGCCGGGGACCTTATAGCCTCGCCCGCCCATGGCAGACGGCGTCTCGATCATCGGCGGCACCGGCGCGCTCGGCTTCGGCCTCGCGGTCCGCTT
>JAPFFX010000246.1 GCA_026645375.1 Citricoccus sp. WCRC_4
AGGCCAACCGCGGAGCAGGCCACCCGGGAGTGCATGAGCCCGGCGCCGGCGGCACGGGGACCGCCCCGAGCGCCCTGCGGTACGCCGCACCGATCCTGACCGAGGAGGGCGCGGACCTCTTCCTCGGCCACTACCGGGAGGGCACGCCCCTGGCTCCCCTCGAGATCCTCCCCGCCCTCGCCCTCCCCACGGACCCCGAGGCCAACCCCACCACCGACCCCGCCGACCAGGACGCCCGAGATGACTGACGCCGTCGCCCCTTGCCCCGCCCCGACCACGCAGGGGCAACCGACACCCGGGGCGCCGGGCGCCCCCGCCGGGTCGCGGCCGGCCCCGGTGGCCGACTGGGTGACCATCCCGGAGCTCTACGCGGACCCGTTCCCGGTCTTCGAGCGGTTGCGCGCCGAGGGCGGGGTGCACTGGGTGCCGGCGGTGGGCCGCTACCTGGTCACCTCCTACGACGCCGTGCATGACACCGAGCTGGACCAGTCGACCTTCTCCGCCAACGAGCAGGGCTCGCTGATGATCCGCGCCATGGGCCACTCCATGCTGCGCAAGGACGACCCGGAGCACGTCGTCGAGCGCCGGGCGTGGCAGCCCGTGCTGCGCCCCTCCGTGGTCAAGCGCGCGTGGCGTCCCGTCTTCGAGCGCAACGCCGACCGCTACCTGGCCGAGCTGCGGGAGAAGGGCCCCGGCGCCGACCTGGTGTGGGACTTCGCCGCCCCCTTCGCCGCCGAGAACCTGCGGGCCATCACCGGGCTGCACAACGTCACCCAGCAGGACCTGCAGCGCTGGTCCCAGACCATGATCGACGCCACCGGGAACTACGCCGACGATCCCGAGGTGTGGGCCAAGGGCGAGGCGTCGTTCGACGAGGTGGACGCCGCCCTGGACGAGATGCTCGACTGGCACCGCGCCCACCCGGACGACTCCCTGCTCTCCGCACTCGTGGCCCTGCCGGACTACCAGATGCCGGTCGAGTCCATCCGGGCCAACCTGAAGATGACCATCGGCGGCGGACTCAACGAGCCCCGCGACGCGATCGGCGTGGCCGCCTGGGCGCTCCTGAACGACCCGGAGCAGCGCCGCCTCGTGGAGACCGACCCCACGCTGTGGGACGCCGTGTTCGACGAGGCCATCCGCTGGGTCGCCCCGATCGGCATGTACTCCCGCCAGACCACCCGGGACGTGGCCCTGCGCGGCGTCCACCTGCCGGCCGGGGCCAAGCTGGGCATCTGCCTGCTCTCGGCCAACCGGGACGAGTCCCAGTGGTCCGACCCCGCCCGCTTCGACATCCGCCGGACGGGCGAGGGAGCGCACCTGGCCTTCGGCAAGGGCGTGCACGTCTGCCTCGGCGCGTGGGTCGCGCGGGCCGAGGTGGCCGACGTCGCGCTGCCGAAGCTGTTCGCGGCGCTGCCCGGACTGGACCTCATCCCCGACCGCCCGGCCCGCGCCGGCGGCTGGGTCTTCCGCGGCATGGACGAGATGCCCGTGACCTGGGGGGCCTTCTCCGGCAGCGTTGGGGGTGGTGTCGGCCGAACCGCGGACGCAGGACCGGCGCAGGGCGCCAGGCCGGGGCAGGGCGCCAGGCCGGGGCAGGGCACGACGCCGGTTCCCGCGGTCGCGCTGGACGGTGCGGCCGGGCCGCACGTCGCCGTCGTCGGGTCCGGTCCCGCGGGTTGCTACACCGCCCAGGCGGTCCGGCGACGTCTGCCCGGGGCGCGGGTGACCGTCTTCGAGGCCCGGCCCGAGCCCTACGGGCTGGTGCGGTACGGGGTGGCCCCCGACCACCAGGGCACCAAGGCCGTGGCCGACCAGTTCTCCCGGCTCTTCGAGCACGACGGCGTGCGCTTCGTGGGCTCCACCCGGGTGCACACCGGCGCGGTGGCCGAGGACCTGGTCCTGCACGGACGGCCCGCCCAGCACGCCCCGGCCGTGCGGTCCCAGGACGCCGCCGGCGCCGAACTCACCCTGGACCAGTTGCGCCAGGCCTTCGACGCCGTGGTGCTGGCCACCGGCCTGCGCCAGGACGCGCCCCTCCAGGTGCCCGGGGCGGACCTGACCGGCGTCATCGGCTCGGGCGAGCTGACCCGGTTGCTCAATGCGGAACCGGAGACCTGTGCGGCCGCCGGGTGGTCCGGCCCCGAGCCGGTCTCGCTGGGCCGGTCCGCCGCCGTGATCGGGATGGGCAACGTGGCCATGGACGTGGTCCGGCTGCTCGCCAAGACCGCGGCAGGCCTGGGGGGGTCCGACCTCCATGACGCGGCCCACGCCGCCCTGACCCGGGAGCTGGACACCGTGCACGTCATCGGCCGGTCCCTGCCGGCACGGGCCCGGTTCGACCCCGTGATGCTGCGGGAGATCATGGACCTGCCCGGGTTGGAGCACACCGTGCACGGCCCTGACGCGGACCAGCTGGCCGCGGCCGGGGATCCCCGGTCCGCCCTACTCGCCGAGCTGACGGCGACCGGGAGGAACGAGACCGGCCCGGCCAGGCTCCGGGTCCATTGGTGGCTCGGCTACGCCCCGCGCGAGGTCATGGGCGACGCGACCGGGGCCGCGACCGGCGTCGAGGTCGCCTCGTGCGACGGGCCGGTCGGCGCACCGGATCGGGAGCGGATCCCGGCGGACAGCGTCATCACGGCGATCGGCTTCCGGGCCGGGGACGGCGAACTCACCGAGGCGCTGGACGGGATCACGGATCAGGCGCGGCAGACCGGCCGGGTGGAGCCGGGGCTGTACCTGGCCGGCTGGGCCCGCCGCGGCCCGCGGGGAACCATCCCCTCCCAGCGCAGCGACGCCCGGGAGCTGGCCGAGGTGATCGCCGCCGACCTGGCGGTGGCCCAGGGTCCGGAGGCAACGCCCGAGGAGGACGCCGACAACGGGTACACCGTCAGCGGGGACACCGTCAGCGGGAGCATTGGCCACCGGCACACCGGGAAGACCGGGCTCGTCGGCCTGCGTCCCTACCTGGGACGCGCCACCGACTACGAGGGCTGGCTGCGCCTGGACGCCCACGAGCGGGCCAACGCCGCCGAGGGTCGCGTGCGCGCCAAGCTGCTCGACCGGCGGCGCATGCGGCTGATCGCCTCCTCGGCCGCCGCCAGAGCGCTCGCGGGAC
>JAPFFX010000306.1 GCA_026645375.1 Citricoccus sp. WCRC_4
TCCAGCACCCGGACGGTGGCCAGGGCCACCTTCGGATACATGGCGTCCACGACGCAGGTGGCGAACAAGGCGATTCTCATACGACCTCCGAGCCGCGGAAGGAAAGAGGGCGACGACGGCGTCGCTGTGGTCTGACCATGCTAACGAGGTGAACCCCGTCACACAATTCACGATGGGGGCCCGCCGGCCTCCCTAGAATTGGCCGCACCCGTCAACTCCAGGAGCTGCCCGTGCCCACGGCCTCGCGCATGTACACCGTCGTCCTCGACTGGCTCGAGGAGCGCCTGCGCTCCGGGGAGATCCGCCTGGGCGACAAACTTCCGGGGGAACGCCAGCTCGCCGAGGAGTTCGGGATCTCCCGCGCCTCGGTGCGGGAGGCTCTCCGCATCCTGGACATCATGGGCCTCGTGCGCTCCTCCACCGGCTCCGGTCCCGCGTCCGGGGCCATCCTGATCTCGGAGCCGTCCGCGGCGCTCGCCTGGGCGCTGCGGATGCACGTGGCCACGCAGGCCCTGCCCGTCCGGGACCTCGTGCAGACCCGGCTGCTCCTCGAGACCCAGTCCGCCGTCGAGGCCGCCTCCGCCCCGGAGACCCCCGCGCGCGCGGCGGCCCTGGCGCAGGCGGCCGAACTGGTGGCGGCCATGGACGACCCGTCCCTGCCGGACGAGCGCTTCCACGCCCACGACGCCGAGTTCCACGTGCTCCTGAGCTCGCTCGCCGGCAACCTCGTGGTCGAGACGATCATGTCCTCGCTGCGCCAGGCCACGATCGGCTACGTGCAGGAGACGGTGGCCTGCCTCGAGGACTGGCCGCGCGTGCGCCGGGTCCTGCAGGAGCAGCACCACGGGATCCTCCGGGCGTTCCAGGAGCGGCGGGGCCAGGACGCCGCCGCCGCGCTGCGGGAGCACATCAGCTGGTTCTTCGGGCTCCGGGCCGCACCGTAGGGGCCGACGGCGGAGCCCCGGACACACGGAAGCGGCCCCACCACTGTGGGTGGGGCCGCTGCCATCGTGCACGAGGTTGCACGGTAGGGAGCCATCGGCCGATGGGGGTTGCAAGGTGATCCAGGCCTTGCGCGGCCGCATCCCGGTCCGGGGGGACGGTCCCGGGGCGGCTCCCTACCGTGAGCAGGTCGGTGGACCATCAGGTCCGGCGCGGACTCCGAGGGGGGTCGGGCTGCGCACCGGGCGGATGTCTCTCGCTCATCCACCGACGTCTCTCTTCTCTGCTCGCACTGCTTATCCTGCCGCCTGCCCCGATGCGGAGTAATACACCATCGTCTACATTCCCGGGCGACTTCTGTCCTCGATCGGTGCGGGCGCCCAAGCCGCCGCCGGACGCACGCCGGGGCGGCCGGGATCCTCGGGGGCACCGCCGGGCACTGGCCACGGCCGTGGCACGCGCGGGGAACCACCGGCGGACCGGGAGCTGCCCGGATCAGCGATCGCGCAGCTGCGGGTCCACGAGTCCGTACTGGTAGGCCTTGATGAGGGCCTGCACGCGGTCACGGACGCCGAACTTCTCGCACACGCGGCCGAGGTAGGCCTTCACACTGCCCTCGGAGACGTGCATCTGCTCGGCGATCTCCCGGTTGCTGAGGCCCTGTGCCAGGAGGGTCACGGTCTCCATCTCCCGATCCGTGAGCAGGGAGCGCAGCTCGGCGTCCGGCGCACGCTGCGGCTGGTGGTCGGGAACCGAGATGACGTTGTCCGCGAGCGCGCGCGCAATTGCCGGGGACAGTGCGATCTCGTTGTCCAGAACCTGGTGCACCGCCGTGATGATCTCGTCCGGCCGCGCGTCCTTCACGAGGTAGCCGGCCGCGCCGGCACGCAGGGCCGGCACCACGAACTCGAGGGTGGAGAACGTGGTCAGCGCCAGGACCTTGGACCGGGGGCTGCGGGCCGTGATCTCACGGGTCGCCTCGATGCCGTCCATCACCGGCATCTTCATGTCCATGAGCACGACGTCCGGGTCGCACGCCAGACTGCGGTCCACGGCCTCTCGCCCATTGGCGGCCGTGCCGATGACCTCGAAGCCGGGTTCGGCGGAGAAGAAGGATTTGAGGGCTTCCAGCATCAGCGGCTGGTCGTCCACCACGAGCACTTTACAATCAGTCACCTGACCAGTGTATTTGCTCCTTGTCCCCTTAAGCGCCAATGCTGTCCCCATAAGTGGTGACGGTCATAATTGGATTGAGTGGGCTCGAAGTCTGGACAAAGGTAGGTAGATCGGTGTCGCGGATGTTGCCAAAGTTAACAGCAGCAGGGCAGCACACCCACTTTGTGGCAGATTCACACCCCCCTGAACCCGCCGCATGTTCCCCCGATCCAGTGTTGTCCGCGATATACCGAGGAGTCCCCATGACCAAGAAGAAGCTCACCACTGCACTCGCCTCCGCCGCACTGGCCGCGTCCTTCGTCGTCGCGCCGGTGGCCCCCGCCAATGCCGCAGGCATGGTACACACCCCCCAGTTCAGCCGGTACGTCGTCTGCCACTGGTGGTCCTTTTTCTGCTGATGGGATACATCTTGGAGCGTGACTGATGTGATCTCATACGCGACACGTGCACCGCGATCACCGCGGACGACCTGGAGGACCTCGTTCCTCGACGCCGAGCCAGTGGCTCGCTGGTTGTCCACGGTGATCGTGCTTTTTGCCGTCCTGTGGTTCCTGGCGGACACCCAGTTCATGTTCACCGGGAACGAGGAGCGCAAGCCGGTGGGCGTCATGGATGTGGTCGACGCCACTTTCGGCTACGGAGCCGTGGCGCTGACGGCGTGGCGCTCCACGTGGGCCTCGATCCTCGGCACGGGCTGCCTCGTCACCTCGATGATTCAGGCCGACTATGGTGCAGCGGTCACGGCTGTGACGTTCGTGACCATGGCGGTCGTGGCGACGGCCGCCAGCCCGTTGTTCGTCAAGGTCCACCTGACCGTCTACGCGCTGTGGTCCGTTCTCAACTATGCGCTGCACCCCGACGAGCCGTCCGTGTTCTGGGGGATGGTGGCCCTGCTGCTGGTGTCGTTCCTCATCGGTGCCTCACTGCGCCACTACCAGCACCAGCGCCGCCGCAACGAGGCGCGGGTGCGGGACCTGGAGATCCTCAACCAGCGTCTCCGGGAGGACGAGCGGCAGGCGCTGGCCCGGGACCTGCACGACGTGGTCGCCGACGAGCTGACGCTCATCACCATGCAGACCATGAGCCGGCGCCGCTCCGACGACGTCGACGAGCTGCACCAGGTGCTCGAGACCGTCGAGGACGCCGCTCGCTCGGGCCTGCACGAGCTGCGCGTGCTGCTGCGGCTGCTGCGCAACGAGAACGAGGGCGAGGCCCCGCGCGACGTCACGGGAGCGGGCCTGTCGATCGGCAGCCTCGACCACGTGATCACCTCCCTGACCGCGAGCCTGTGCGACCTGCAGTTCGAGCCCGAGGTGATCATCACGGGAGACCTCGAGACCATGCCCACCACCCTCCGGGGCACCGCGGCCCGCATCCTCCAGGAGGCGGTCACGAACATCATCAAGTACGCGCCGCGGGGGACGGCCTGCCGGATCGAGGTGACGGCGGACGAGCGGGAGCTGTGCCTGAACGTCACGAACCCCCTGCCCGGGCGCAACGGCAGCAACGGCAGCGCCTCCGAGCTGTCCTCCGGGCTGGGACTGCGCGGCATCACGGAGCGCGTCTCGCTGCTGGGCGGACGCTCCTGGAGCGGCCCCGAGGAGGACCAGTGGGTCCTCAGCGTGTGCCTGCCCGTGGAGAGGCGCGAGGCCCTGTGATCCCCGCGCAGCGCCCGCTGGCGCAGCGCGTCGCCGACGTCGTCGCCACCATTCCCGCGGGCCGGGTGCTGTCCTACCGCGATGTCGCCGAGCTCGCCGAGTGCCGGTCGCCGCGGGCGGTGGGCACGATCATGGCCCGGAACCCGACGGCCGGGGA
>JAPFFX010000336.1 GCA_026645375.1 Citricoccus sp. WCRC_4
CTCCGTTGACCGAGGTGACGACCAGCCAGTCGAACCCACCGAGCTCGGCCAGCGCCGTGGCGAGCGGGGCGCCATCGCGCGGCGGGCCGATCTCGATCAGCGGCACGTGGACGACGTCGGCACCGGCCGACGTCACCTACCTGGCGCTGACGGCCTCGGTCCTCGTCACCTACGTGTTGCTGTGGGCGCTGAAGCGGACCATCGACCCACTGGTCTACACCTATGCGATCCTCGCGGGCGGCGTGGCCATCGGGGCCTCGGTGGACCTGGCCTCGCCCCTGCAGTCCTGGCTGATCGGCTTGCTCGGCGGCGCGGCCTCCACCCTGTGCTTCGTGTACCTCCACGACTGGCTCTGCCGGAAGACCGGTGTCCTGGACACCATGGGTGTGCACAACCTGCACGGCGTCCCGGGCATCCTCGGCGGCCTGGTCCCGCTGGTGCTGTTCGCGGCACCGTTGGACCAGCTGTGGGCGGTCCTCGGAACCCTGGTCATCGGGCTCGTCACGGGACTGGTCGCCGGACTCATCCTGCGGCTGTTCCCGCCCCCGGAGAGGATGCTCGACGACGCCGAGGCCTTCCCCCTGGACGAGGTCCGGGCGGCGGAGGCACAGTGACGGGACAGGAGAGCACCATCCATTCCATCAGGCAGAAACAGAGGAGGCAGTGTCCATGTGTGGGATCATCGGTCTCCACCTGAGGGATCCAGGACTGCAGGACCAGCTGGGTTCGCTCATGACGACCATGTTGCAGGGCATCATCGTGCGCGGACCGGACTCGGCCGGCGTCGCGCTCTATGGCGACACCGCCCGCGTGCCGCACGGTCATGCGGCCGTGTCCGTCCTGCACGCGCCGGACGGCGTGGCCGAGGCGGTGACGGCACAGTTGCCGGATGTCCAGGAGCTGCGGGTGGAACGGGCCGGTGAGACCACGGTGATCACCGCGGCAACGGACCCGGACCGGCTGGCCAAGGCCGTCGAGGCCGCCGCGCCAGAGGCCAGGGTCATCGGGCAGGGTGATGACAGCGTGGTCTACAAGGGCGTGGGCCACCCTCTCAAGCTGGCCGAGGACTTCCGGCTGGCCGAGGCCACCGGGTGGCAGGGCGTGGCCCACACCCGCATGGCCACGGAGTCCGCCATCAACGCCGAGGGATCACACCCCTATGCCGCTGGCACCGGGTTGAGCCTGGTCCACAACGGGTCCTTCTCCAACTACGCCTCCATCCGGCGCGAGCTGGAGTTCGAGGGCGCCACCTTCGACTCGCACAATGACACCGAGGTGGCCGCCCGGTTCGTCTCCGCCCGACTCGACGCCGGGGACGACCTGGAGGCGGCGCTCGTGGCCCTCGCTGAGCGGTTCGACGGTTTCTTCACCCTGCTCGTCACGACCAACAAGGGCTTCGCCGTGGCCCGGGACGAGATCGCCTGCAAGCCGGCGATCATCGCCGAGCACCCGCGCTGGGTGGCGATGGCCTCCGAGTTCCAGGCGCTCGCACACCTGCCGGGCATCGACGAGGCGCGCGTGTTCGAACCGGAGCCGGGCAAGGTCTACGCGTGGAAGCGCGAAGACGTGATGACGGGTGCCGACCGGTGACGGGGACAGGAGAGATGATGGAGACGGAGACGATGGAGCTGGAGACCACGAGCGCCGAGGCCCGGGTCTTCGACCTGGCGGACACGGACGTGCGGGAGCTCAACAGCGAACTGCACGCGCCGAGCGCCCGGAGCTATGTGGTGCAGAACCCCCGCGGCGCGCACGCCGTGGCCGCGGGGGTCCACGACGACGTCGAGGTCCGGATCGAGGGCGACGTCGGCTACTTCTGCGCCGGGATGAACCAGCGGGCGCACATCACCATCGAAGGTTCGGCCGGCCCCGGGGTGGCCGAGAACATGATGTCTGGTTCCGTGCGCGTGAAGGACGATGCCTCCCAGTCGGCCGGGGCCACCGCGCACGGAGGGCTGTTGGTCATCGAGGGTAACGCCTCCACCCGGTGCGGGATCTCGTTGAAGGGCGCCGACATCGTGGTGCACGGCAACATCGGGGCCATGAGTGCGTTCATGGCCCAGGCCGGGCGGATCGTGGTCTGTGGGAACGCCGCCGACGGGCTCGGCGACTCGATCTACGAGGCGCGGATCTACGTCCGCGGCACTGTGGGCGACCTGGGCGCGGACTGCATCGAGAAGGAGATGGGTGACGAGCACCGGGCCGAGCTGGCCGAACTGCTGCGGGAATCGGGCAAGGCCGCTGAGGCCGACGACGACGACTACCTCGACGGCTTCCGGCGCTATGGCTCCGGCCGCACCCTGTACCACTTCAACAGCGACCAGTCCGGGAGTTACTGATGCGCACCCCAGAGGATCGTGGCCTCCGTGAATCGGCCACGTACGACCGTTTCCACATCGCGGCGATCCGTCATGCGGCCGAGACCGGCGTCTATGACATCCGCGGCTGGGGTGCCAAGCGGAAGGTTCCGCACTTCGACGACCTGCTCGTCCTCGGCTCGTCGATGTCCCGCTATCCGCTGGAGGGTTACCGCGAGCGGTGCGACACGGACGTCCC
>JAPFFX010000356.1 GCA_026645375.1 Citricoccus sp. WCRC_4
GAACGGCAGGAGGATGTCCCAGACCGCCTTGATGGCGGCGTCGGAGTACCCGCGTTCGTGCATGCCGCCGCTGAAACCCTCGAACTGCTTGTCGAGCTCGGACTTCTTCTTCTTGCCCATGGCGCGGCGCTGGATGTCCGCCTGTCCGAGGCTGAAGCCGGCGACCTTCTGGGCGATGGCCATGACCTGCTCCTGATACACGATCAGGCCATAGGTGGTGTCGAGGATCTCCTTGAGGGGCTCCTCCAGCTCGGCGTGGATCGGGGTGATCTCCTGCTGGCCGTTCTTGCGCAGCGCGTAGTTCGTGTGCGAGTTGGCGCCCATCGGCCCCGGCCGGTACAGGGCGATGGTCGCCGAGATGTCCTCGAAGTTGTCCGGCTTCATCATCTTCAGCAGGGAGCGCATCGGTCCGCCGTCGAGCTGGAACACGCCCAGGGTGTCCCCCCTGGCGAGCAGTTCGTAGGACGCCCGGTCGTCGAACGCGAGGGACTCCAGGTCCAGGTCGAACCCCTGGTTGGCCGTGATGTTCTCGAGGGCGTCGGAGATGATCGTCAGGTTCCGCAGGCCCAGGAAGTCCATCTTGATCAGTCCGAGCCCCTCGGCGGTGGGGTAGTCGAACTGCGTGATGACCTGGCCGTCCTGCATGCGGCGCATGATCGGGATGACGTCGATGATCGGCTCCGAGGACATGATCACGCCCGCGGCGTGCACCCCCCACTGCCGCTTCAGCCCCTCGACGCCCTTGGCCGTCTCGAAGACCTTCGCGGCGTCCGGATCCGCGGCGACCAGCTCCCGGAACTCCCCGGCCTCCGAGTACCTCTTGGCGTCCTTGTCCTCGATGTCCTTGAGCGGGATGTCCTTGGCCATCACCGCCGGCGGCAGCGCCTTCGTCAGCGTCTCGCCCATGGAGAACGGGAAGCCCATCACGCGCGCGGAGTCCTTGAGCGCCTGCTTGGTCTTGATGGTGCCGTAGGTGACGATCATGGCCACGCGCTCGTCACCGTACTTCTCCGTGACGTAGTCGATCACCTCGGAGCGGCGGCGATCATCGAAGTCGACGTCGAAGTCGGGCATGGACACGCGGTCCGGGTTGAGGAAGCGCTCGAAGATCAGGCCGTGCTCGAGCGGGTCCAGCTCGGTGATCTTCAGGGCATAGGCGACCATGGAGCCGGCACCGGAACCACGGCCGGGCCCGACGCGGATGCCGTGGTCCTTGGCCCAGTTGATGAAGTCGGCGACGACGAGGAAGTACCCCGGGAAGCCCATCGAGATGATGACGTCGAGCTCGTAGTCCGCCTGCTTGCGCACGTGGTCCGGCACCCCGTTGGGATACCGGTGCTTCAGCCCCGTGGCGACCTCCTTGGTCAGCCAGCTGGTCTCGTCCTCCCCCGGAGGGCAGGGGAACTTGGGCATGTAGTTGGCGGAGGTGTCGAACGAGACCTCGCACTGCTCGGCGATGAGCAGGGTGTTGTCGCAGGCCTCGGGGAACTCCGAGAACAGGTCCCGCATCTGCCGCGGGGACTTCAGGTAGAACTCCGTGCCGGTGAAGGCGAACCGGGATCCGCCCTGGTCATAGGTGGGTTCCAGCAGGGTGGATCCCGACTGGATGGCCAGCAACGCCTCGTGCGGCTTGGCGTCGTGCTCGTGCGTGTAGTGCAGGTCGTTGGTGGCGACCAGGGGCAGGTCCAGGTCCTTGGCCAGCCGCAGCAGGTCCGGGACCACGCGCTTCTCCAGGTCGAGACCGTGCTGCATCAGCTCGCAGTAGAAGTTGCCCTTGCCGAAGATGTCCCGGAACTCGGCCGCGGCCTCTACCGCCTCCTTGTACTGGCCGAGCCGCAGCCTGGTCTGGACCTCACCGGACGGGCATCCCGTGGTCCCGATCAGCCCGGAGGAGTACGTGGAGAGCAGCTCCCGGTCGATGCGGGGCCACTTGGCGTACACGGAGTCCAGGGAGGCGATCGAGCCGGCCCGGAACAGGTTGTGCATGCCGGTGTTGTCCTTGGCCAACAGGGTCATGTGCGTGATGGCACCGCCGCCGGAGACGTCGTCCCCGCGCTGGTGCTGCTCGCCCCAGCGGACCTTGGTCTTGTCCGTGCGGTGCTGCTGGCCCGGCGTCAGGTAGGCCTCGAGGCCGATGATCGGCCTGATGCCCGCGTCCGTGGCCTTCTTCCAGAAGTCGAAGGCACCGAACAGGTACCCGTGGTCGGTGATGGCGATCGAGTCCATGCCGAGGCGCTCGGTCTCGACGAAGAGCTCGCTGAGCTTGGCGGCGCCGTCGAGCATCGAGTACTCGGTGTGGGTGTGCAGGTGGGCGAATCCGCCCTCCCGCGAGGCCTGGCCCGTTGCCGATGTGGTCGCCGTCATTGTCCGCACTTCCCTACTGCCCTGCTGCGCTGCCGTACAACTGATTCGTGGTGCCGTACCACCCTAATGGCCCCGCAGGACGTCCAGGGCGTAGGCCAGGTCATGCGGGTACGGGCTCTCGTATTCGACCCATTCCCCCGTCACCGGGTGGGAGAAGCCGAGCCGGTGGGCGTGCAGCCACTGCCGGGTCAGCCCGAGCTCGGCGGCGAGCTTCGGGTCCGCACCGTAGGTCAGGTCCCCGGCACAGGGGTGGCGCAGGGCGGCGAAGTGGACGCGGATCTGGTGCGTCCGGCCGGTCTCGAGCTGCACCTCGACCAGGGTCGCCCGGCCGAAGGCCTCCAGGGTCCGGTAGTGCGTCACCGAGTCTCGCCCGCCGTCGAGGACGGCGAACTTCCAGTCGTGGCCGGGGTGTCGGCCGATGGGCGCGTCGATGGTGCCGTTCAGGGGGTCCGGCAATCCCTGCACCACGGCGTGATAGGTCTTCTGCGGGGTCCGGTCACGGAAGGCGTCCTTCAGGGCGGTATAGGCCCGCTCCGACTTGGCCACCACCATGACCCCCGAGGTGCCCACGTCCAGCCGGTGCACGATGCCCTGCCGTTCCGGCGCCCCCGACGTCGAGATCCGGTACCCGGCGCCGGCCAGGCCGCCGACGACGGTCGGTCCGACCCAGCCCGGCGACGGGTGGGCGGCCACGCCCACGGGCTTGTCCACGACGACGTAGTCCGGGTCGTCAGCCAGGATGGTCAGGTCCTCCACGATCTCCACCTTCACCTCGAGCGGGTCGGTCTCCTCGGGCACGTCCACCACGAGTTCGGTTCCCGGGACGGCCTTCGCCGACTTCTGCACGGCCTGCCCGCCGGTGACCGCGCCGGTCCGGCGCTGCGTCACCCGGCCGTCGGCGCACCACGTGCCGGCCCTGGTGCGGGACACCCCGAGCGCGCCGGCCAGGACCGCGTCCACCCGCCGGCCGACGTCGTCCGGGGCGGGGACGACGACGGTCGGGCCGGGCAGCGGTCCGGGTGCGGTATCAGTCACGGTCCTCCCCCGGGGCCGCCGGGCGCGGGGCCGGGGCGGTCTCCCGGGTCCCGTCGAGCCGGCGGCCGGTGAACATCAGCAGCACGATGCCGAACATCGAGCAGACGATCAGTGAGTCCGCGATGTTGAAGATGGCGAAATTGGGCAGGGCGATGAAGTCCACCACGTGGCCGACGCCGAAGGACGGGGGCCGCAGCAGGCGGTCGGTGAGGTTGCCGAGCACTCCACCGAGCAGGCCGCCCAGGGCCAGGGCCCAGGCGGTCGAACGGACCCGGAACAGCAACACCACGACGAACACCGCCACCGCGGCCTGGATGACCGTGAAGACCCAGGTGTGTTCCTCGCCGATCGAGAAGGCCGCCCCGGGGTTACGGATGAAGTGCCAGCGCAGCAGCGGGGGCAGCACGTCGATGACCTGCCCCTCGGTCATGGTCGTCTCGACCCAGCGCTTGGTCAGCTGGTCCAGGACATAGCCCACGGCCAGGACCAGCACCGCGATCCAGCCGCAGCGACGTCTCGGGGTTCGTCCGGCGTCCGGATTCGCCGGGACGGTCGGTTCGGTGTCGGTCACGCGGTGGGGTCTCTCGGATCGGGGAACGGTGGGGGGGGGCAGCGCCGGACAGAGACGCGGGGCCGGCC
>JAPFFX010000359.1 GCA_026645375.1 Citricoccus sp. WCRC_4
CCTGACCGTGGGCCACCGGATGGGTCCGGAGGTGCTCACCGCCTGGCAGCGCGTGGCCCGGCGCATCCCCGCCCAGCCCGGGATGCTGGAGGTCCGCCAGGACCTGGCGCCCCGGGAGGACACCGGGGCGGGAGACGTCGCCGTGCACCTGGTGGCCTCCCCGGCCCATGAACAGCACCTCGTGCTGCAGCAGTTGCTGCACCTGCACCACCGTGAGGGCATCGCCCTGGACCGGCTGGCGGTCATGGCCCGGTCGGGACCCCTGGTGGCCGAGATGGGGCGGTTCCTCGAGTCCGAGGGAATCCCCGTCAACCACTCCCTCTCGGACACGGTGCTCAAGACCGAGCCGGCCGTGACCCCGTTGCTGTACCTGCTCCGGACGGTGTCCGCACCGACGGGCAGCCCCGAGTCCGCCCCGGACATCGACCGGGCGCTGTGGCTGGCCGGGGGCCGGTATGGCGGGGCCACGGCCCTGCACCTGCGCCAGTTGCGCCAGCGACTGCTCCGGGACGAGCGCGCACGGGGAGGCACCCGCGCCAGCACCGAGCTGATGCTGGGCGCCCTCGAGGACCCCGGGTCCCTCGACGACTACCGGCTCGCCGGAGCCGGACTCCAGCGCATCGCCCGCATGGTCGCCGCCGGACGTACGGCGGCGAAGGATCCCGCCGCCACCGCGGAGACCGTCCTGTGGGCCCTGTGGGATGCCTCTGACCGCCCGGGCCGCTGGGAACGGGAGGCGGTGGCCGGGACGGGCGCGGACGCCCGGCGTGCCGACCGGGACCTGGACGCCGTCGTCGGGCTCTTCCAGGCCGCGGAGCGCTACGTGGACCAGTTCCCGGGGGCCTCGGCGCTGTCCTTCGCCGACTACATGGAGGCGCAGGACCTGCCGATGGACTTCCTGGCCTCCACTGCCCGGCACGAAGGCTCCGTCTCCGTGCTGACCCCGGCCACGGCCGCCGGACAGGAATGGGACGCGGTCATCATCGCGGGCCTGCAGGACGGCATCTGGCCCAACACCCGGCTGCGCGGACAGTTGCTGGGGGCCGGCGACCTCGCGGACGTCGCCTCGGGGCGTGGAACGATCGCCGACCGGCGGTCCCGCACCGCCGAGGTCCGCCAGGACGAGCTGCGCAGCTTCTCCACTGCGGTGTCCCGAGCCTGCCGGACCGTGATCGGCGTGGCGGTCGCCTCCGATGACGCCCAGCCGAGCGACTTCCTGGACGTCCTGTCGCCGTGGCGCGAGCTGGAGAGCACCCGCCCGCTGACCGACGTCCCGCCACCCATCACGGCCACCGCGCTGGTCGCCGGGTTGCGGCGACGACTGGAAGAGGCGGCCGCCCGGCCGGCCGACGACGGCGCGACGGCGCCGGAACCGCTCGAGGCCGGGCTCGCCGAGGCGGCCTCCGCCCTGGCCCTGCTGGCGGCGGAGGGCATCCGGGGGGCGGATCCGCAGGACTGGTGGGGGTTGCTGCCGCTGTCCACGCAGGAACCCCTCGTGGACGTCGCCACCACCGCGATCCCCGTCTCGCCGTCGAGGGTGGAGACCGCCCTGAAGTCGCCGCTGAACTGGTTCCTCTACCAGGCCGGCGCCCAGCCGGGCAGCACCCAGGCGCAGTCGATCGGCACGCTCATCCACGCCGTGGCCGAGGCCCACCCGGACGGCCCGGCCGAGGCCCTGGCCGAGGAGCTGGAGCGGCGCCTGCCGGACCTCGGCCTGGAGCCGGGCTGGGAATCCGAGCGCATCGAGGCCGAGGCCCGTCGGATGCTCGAGTACTTCGTGTCCTACCTGCGCCAGATGGCCCGGGACGGCCGGTCGCTGGTCGACGTGGAGCACCGGTTCCACCAGGAACTCGAGCGTGACGGGCTGAGGGTACGCATCAACGGCAGCATCGACCGGCTGGAGCGGGACGCCCAGGGCCGACCCGTCGTCATCGACCTCAAGACCGGTCGGCACGAACCCTCCAAGAGCGACATGCTCCAGCTGCCCCAGCTGGGGGTCTACCAGGCGGCCATCGCGGCCGGGGCGGTGGGCGAGCAGGACTTCGGCCGACCCCACGAACCGGGCGGGGCGGCACTCGTGCAGCTGCGCACCAAGAACAAGTCGGTCAAGATCCAGGACCAGCCGGCCCTGGCCGCGGACGACCAGTGGGCCCTCGACGAGGTCTTCACCGCAGCGGCCAGCATGGTCGGCCCGGAGTTCCTCGCAGTCCACGGCGGGCCGGACGACCCCGGTTGTGCCCTGCCCTCCGTGTGCCCCATCCACAGTGACGGAAGGCAGGCCACCGAATGGCACCGATGACCCAGGAGACCACCGTGGCGCAGTACACGCCCGAGGACCTCGCCGAGCGGCTGGGTCAGTACGCCCCGACCCCCGAACAGTCCGTGGTGATCAGCTCCCCGCTCGAACCGCGGCTCGTGGTGGCCGGCGCCGGCTCCGGCAAGACGGCCACCATGTCGGACCGCGTGGTGTGGTTGGTCGCCAACGGCCTCGTCGCCCCGGACCAGGTGCTCGGGGTGACCTTCACCCGCAAGGCCGCCGGCGAACTGGCCCACCGGATCAACCGCAAGCTCGACCTGCTCACCGAGACCGGTATCGAGATCGAGGGAGCCGAGGAGGCGCCCGCCCGGGCCAGCGTCTCCACCTACCACTCGTACGCGCACACACTGGTGCGCGACCACGGCATGCGGATCGGGCTGGAGCCGGACACCGGGATGATCGGCGAGGCCCAGTCCTACCAGATGGTCGCCCGGCTGGTCCGCGCCTACGAGGGGGACCTGGGCTTCGCCGACGCGGCCTCCTCCACCATCGTCCGGGGAGTCATCAAGCTGGCGGCGGACTGCGCCGAGCACCTGGTGGAGCCGGAGGACGTGGAGGAGTTCCTGACCCGGGCCCACGACGCCGGGGCGTCCCTGCCCTACAGCGAGAAGCAGGTCGAGGGCAGCCATGCCAAGGTAGCCTCCATCCTCGGCATGCTGCGCCTGCGCCGCGTGATGTCCCACCTGGTGGCGGACTACCGGGCCGCGAAGGACGAGGCCGGGGTCATGGACTACGGGGACCTGGTGCGGTACGCGGCACGCATCGCGAGCGAGGTCGACGCCGTCGGGGAGATCGAGCGCTCGCGCTTCCGGGTGGTGCTGCTGGACGAGTTCCAGGACACCTCCCACGCCCAGCTGGAACTGTTCCGCGGACTGTACGGCCACCACGGCCACCCGGTCACGGCCGTGGGCGATCCCAACCAGTCCATCTACGGCTTCCGGGGGGCTTCCGCGGGGCAGTTGTTCGCCTTCCCCGGGCAGTTCCCCGTACCGGATCCCGACGGCGGTGCCCGGCCGGCCCCGGTCAGCTACCTGACCACGGCGTGGCGCAATTCCCTCAACGTCCTGGCCGCGGCCAACACGGTGGCCGACCCCCTGCGCAGCGAACCGGTGAACGGGATCGAGGTGAAGCCGCTCGCCCCGTCGCCGGTCGCCGGGGACGGTGAGGTCCGGGTGTCCTGGCTGCCCGACTCCGAGCAGGAGGCGGCGGCCGTCGTCGAGGCCCTCAAGGACGCCGCGGACGAGGACCTGCCGGTGGCCGAACGGCGCACGCGCGCCGTGCTGTGCCGCACCCGCCGGCAGTTCGAACCGCTCATGGAGGCCCTGGACACCGCGGGAGTGCCCTACGAGGTCCTGGGCCTGTCCGGGCTGCTGTCCATCCCCGAGGTCGCGGACGTCATCGCCGTGCTGCAGGTGATCTCGGATCCGCGCCGTTCCGACCACCTGATGCGGATCCTCACCGGTCCCCGCTGGCGCATCGGCACCGCCGACCTGATGGTGCTGCAGGAACGGGCCTCGGCCCTGGCCCGGAACCGGCGGCGCGCCGAGCCGGACACCGGGGCCGGGACCGGCGAGGACGAGGACGCCACCAACCAGGACACCTCGCCGGAGGAGGAGTCCGAGGCCGCCTCACTCGTGGAGGCGTTGGACTGGCTGCCCGAACCGGGCTGGACGTCCGGGGCCGGCCGGTCGTTCAGTGCCGAGGGCCGGCGCCGGCTGGAGCGGCTGGCTGCCGAGCTGAGGTCGCTGTCGGGACAGACCGGCCTGGAGTTGCCGGCCCTGATCCGGCTGGTGGAGAAGACCCTGGGCCTGGATGTCGAGGTCCTGGCCCGCCCGGGCGTCACGGGCGTGGCCGCACGCCGGCACCTGGACGCCTTCCTCGACGCGGCACGGGACTTCTCCCACGGCGCCGAGGAGGGGTCCAGCACGGACCTCACCGCGTTCCTGGCCTGGCTCGAGGCCGCCGAGGAACGGGAGAACGGGCTGGGGATCACGGGTGTCGAACCCCGCCACGATGCCGTCCAGCTGCTGACCGCACACGCCTCCAAGGGACTGGAGTGGGACGTCGTGGCCGTGCCGGGCATGGTGGACGGCCAGTTCCCCGGCACCACGTTCGACACCTGGACCGCGCACGGCAGCGGTCACCTGCCGTGGGACCTCCGCGGTGACCGGCAGAGCCTGCCGCACTGGTCCAGGGACTGGGCCACGCAACAGGACTGGGCCGGCCACGCGGTCGGCTGGTGGCTCAAGCACCAGGAGGCCTATCCGGATTCCTACCGGGACCGGGCGGCCGAGCATCACCTGCAGGAGGAACGCCGGCTGGCCTACGTGGCCTTCACCCGCGCCCGGACCCTGCTGCTGGTCAGCGGCAGCCACTGGCGCGGGTCGAACAAGACCCCGGCGGAACCGTCGGTGTTCCTGGCCGAACTGGCCGAACGGGCCGGCACGCCGGAGGTCACGCGTGGCACGTGGACGGAACCCGAGGAGGCGGGGGAGGCGAACCCGTTCGCCGGACGGAAGCTCACGGCCTGGTGGCCGTTCGACCCGTTGGACGGGCCGGTGGTCCGGGTCATGCACCCGGAGGCACCCGATGACGAGGACCGCGCCACCCTCCTGCCACCCCGGGCCCGGGCCCGCCGGAGGGCCCTGGAGACTGCGGCGGACTGGGTTCGGCAGGCGGACCCGCTCGAGGTGGTGGACGGGGGAGCGACCGACCTGGCGCGCCAGGCCCAGTGGGTCCTGGACCGGGCCGCACCGGTGAATCACCGCGGGGCCGCCGTGGAACTGCCCAGCCACATCAGTGCCTCGACCTTCGTGGAGATGGCCGACGACCCCGAGGCACTGGCCCGCCAGCTGCGGCGGCCCATGCCCCGGCCGCCCGCGCACGCCGCACGCCGCGGGACGGCGTTCCACAGCTGGGTGGAGGACCACTTCGGCAGCACCGGGATGCTCGACTTCGAGGACGCGGAGGACTCGGCGGACCACTGGGTGGAGGACGCCCTGGACCTGGAGCCGATGAAGCAGGGCTTCCTGGCCAGCCGCTGGGCGGACCGGGTGCCCGTCGTCGTGGAGCCCCCGGTGGAGACCACGGTCGGGGGCGTGACCCTGCGCGGACGGATCGACGCCGTCTTCCGGGAGGGCGGGTCCAGCGATGCCTTCGACGACCCGCAGGCCCGCTGGGAACTGGTGGACTGGAAGACCGGTGCCGTGCCGCGCGGCCGGGACCTCGAGGTCAAGTCCCTCCAGCTGGCCGTCTACCGGCTCGCCTGGTCACGCCTGCACGGTATTCCCCTGCAGAACATCAGCGCGAGCTTCGTCTACGTGGCCCACGGCGTCGAGAAGTCGATGCACGACCTCGCGGGCGAGGAGGAACTGGAGCGGATCCTGGCCGACGCCATCCGGCCGGCCGGGAGCTGACCGGCCGGGAGCTGGCCGGACCGGGCCTCGCGGGGCCGGTTCAGGAGGACGAGTCGGTGCCCCGCTCGATCCGCAGCTGCCGGACCTCATCGAGGTCGAGGGCGGTCGTGGGCGGTTCCTCGGCGCGGTGCGATCCCGAGAACCGGGCCTCGTCCACGGTCGCGTCCGCGGCCTCGTCGGGCGCGTTCTCGGCTGCGCTGCCCTCGTCCTCGGACTCCACCTCGGTGGTGTCCACCGGGTCGTGGTCGGTGATGACGGCGTCGTCCTCATCGTCTTGATCGTCTACCGCGGCCTCGCCGTCCGTCTCTGGCGCCTCCGTGGCCTCCGGCGTATGGGATCCGGCCGCGTGCGACCCCGGCCCCCCGGACGCCGGGGACCCCGGCACGCTCGCGCCCACGCCCGGGGTCGCGTCCCCGCCCGC
>JAPFFX010000370.1 GCA_026645375.1 Citricoccus sp. WCRC_4
CGGGCTGCGCGGCAGGGGCCTCGACGACGGGCTCCGGCTCGGGCTCGGGGGCCGGCTTGGCGGCGACGGGAGCGCGGTTGAGCTCGACCTTGACGTCCTTGGCGGCGGTGACGTTGACGGCGGCGACGGACGCGGCGCGCTCGATGTCCAGGCCCGGGGCTGGGATGCTGGTGGTGGCGCGGACGGCCGTGTCGGCGCCCTGGGCCGGCATGCCGATGGTCAGGACCAGGCCGGAGGCGGCCGCGACGACGGCCGCCTGGCGGCCGACGGTGCCGGCGTTGGCGGACACTGCCTTGGAGATGGCCTCGAGCGGGTTGCTGGTGGCCGGGGTGGCGCGGTGACGTGCAACGGAGCTGCGCTTCGACACGGGATATACCTCTCTCACGTGCCGCCGGGCCTGACCCGCCCCCGCCATGATGGACGACTGCTGAATGGGCACCGGTGCTGCGGGGGGATTGGCAAGACACCGGCAGGCTCTTCTTCGGTACTCCCTCCGAAGGGCCGGGCTCCAAGGTATATGAAACGTTTACCAATGTCACACTCAGGTCACGACGGGGTGTGGATAACTTTGGGGATCACCCCACCGCACTCCACGAGATACCTAGTCGGCGCGGAATCCAGCCGGCGAGAATGGTGACAAAGTGATTTACCCCACTCCGTTACCGAGCGCCGCGCGTGATGATGCCGTGACCTCCGCCGGGAGGTGTTGGCAGGCGCCCGAGGGTCCGGTCAGCGGAGGCTGCGCTCGACGCGGATGTGGGCGGCCGCATCCTGCGAGACCTCGAGGGCGACCCCGCCCTCGGTGGCGTCAGCGGCGCGCACCGTGATGTAGCCGTCACGCGGTGCGATCTCGATGTCCTGCCCGGGTCGGACGCCGGCCAGGGCGAGTTCCGAGAGCAGTTCGGGATCGGTCTGGATGGCCTCGGTGAGGCGGACCACCGTGTATCGCCCCGGCGCGCCGGCGGCCACCGACAGCGCTACCCCGTGTTCCAAGGCGGAACGGCTGCCGCTCATGGGCGCATGGAGCTGGTCGAGCCCGGGGATCGGGTTGCCGTACGGGGAGTCGACGGGATGGTCCAGCAGCTCCAGCAGGCGCAGCTCGACCTTCTCGCTCATCACGTGCTCCCAGCGGCAGGCCTCCTCGTGGACGTACGCCCAGTCCAGCCCGATGACGTCGGAGAGCAGTCGCTCGGCCAGGCGGTGCTTGCGCATCACCTGCACGGCCTTGGCCCGGCCGCCCTCGGTGAGCTCGAGGTGCCGGTCGGTGCTGACATGCACCAGGCCGTCGCGTTCCATTCGCGCCACGGTCTGGGAGACGGTCGGCCCAGAGTGCTCCAGCCGTTCGGCGATGCGCGCCCGCAGCGGCACGATCCCCTCCTCCTCGAGCTCGAGGATGGTGCGGAGATACATCTCCGTGGTGTCGATCAGATCCGTCACTTCTGACTTTCCTCTCCAGGTCCCTGATGGTCCATGGGTGACCGCCCGGCCGGGGAGTCAGGCCGGGCCCGCACGCGGGACCGCACCAACCATCCTAGCCACGGCGGGGATCACGCGGGATCACCCGGTCGGTCCCGCCGGCAGTGCGTCGCGCAGGGCTGACGGCGGGCCGCGCCCCGGCCCGACACGAATCCCGAAGTCCGGGGCCGATGCGGGAGAATGGGAAGTCGCGACCGGCGTGGCGCCAACGCCGCCCGCCTCCAGGTCGCACGCCCCGTTCCGGGACGACCGTTGAGTCAGGAGATCGCATGAGCACACCCGAGGTGACCATTCCCCAACAGCTGCTTCCCCGGGATGGACGATTCGGCGCCGGACCGTCCAAGGTCCGCCCGGACCAGGTCCAGGCCCTGGTCGATGCCGGACCGAGGCTGCTGGGCACATCCCACCGCCAGGCACCGGTGAAGAACCTCGTGGGCAGCGTGCGCCAGGGCCTGGCGCAGCTGTTCTCCGCACCCGAAGGCT
Organism: Citricoccus sp. WCRC_4; assembly: GCA_026645375.1. Lineage (GTDB taxonomy): Bacteria > Actinomycetota > Actinomycetes > Actinomycetales > Micrococcaceae > Citricoccus. Next base: position 1,960 of record JAPFFX010000370.1, read on the forward strand.
ATGAGGTGATCCTCGGTGTCGGCGGTTCCACCGCGTTCTGGGATGCCGCCTCGTTCGGCCTCGTCCGGTCCCGCGCCCAGCACCTGTCCTTCGGCGAGTTCGGGTCCAAGTTCGCCAAGGCGACGGACAAGGCTCCGTTCCTGGAGGCCTCCTCCATCCTCACCGCGGAGCCCGGGACGCGGCCGGAGCCGCGGGCCGAGGCCGGCGTGGACGTCTACGCGTGGCCGCAGAACGAGACCTCCACCGGCGTGGCCGCCCCCGTGCAGCGTGTGGCCGGGGCGGATGACGACGCCCTCGTGCTGATCGATGCCACCTCGGCGGCCGGCGGACTGCCCGTGGACGTGTCCCAGGCCGATGCCTACTACTTCGCCCCGCAGAAGAACTTCGCCTCCGACGGCGGGCTGTGGCTGTCCCTGTTCTCCCCCGCGGCCCTGGAGCGAGTCGAACAGGTCAAGGCCTCGGGCCGGTGGATCCCGGACTTCCTGGACCTGAAGACCGCCGTGGACAACTCGCTGAAGGACCAGACCTACAACACCCCGGCCCTGGCCACGCTCGTGATGCTGGACAGCCAGCTGCGGTGGATGAACGACAACGGCGGCCTGGACTTCGCCACGGCCCGCACGTCCGACTCGTCCAACCGGGTCTACACCTGGGCTTCGGACTCGCCCTTCGCCACGCCGTTCGTGACCCGTCCCGAGGACCGCTCCGCCGTGATCACCACCGTGGACTTCTCCGACGACGTCGACGCCGCCGCCGTGGCCACGATCCTGCGCGCCAACGGCGTGGTGGACGTGGAGCCGTACCGCAAGCTCGGCCGCAACCAGCTGCGCGTCGGCATGTTCCCCGCGGTCGAGCCCGACGACGTCACCGCGCTCACCCGCAGCATCGACTGGGTGGTCGAGCGTCTGACGTGACCGTGCTGGGCTGAACGGGCGAGGGCGCCCCGACGGAGGCGCCCCGCC
>JAPFFX010000381.1 GCA_026645375.1 Citricoccus sp. WCRC_4
GCAGGGCGAACAGGGCCGCGCCACGTCCGCCGGCGATGCCGAAGGCCAGGCTCATGCCGCCCTCGGGGTTCTCCTCCGGGAGGACGTGGACCGAGATCATGCCGATCAGGGCCAGGGCCCGTGCCACGTCGACGCCGAGGGCACGCTGGGAGGGCGGGGCCGCCGTCCCGCGGGCGAGTCGTGCGGGTTCACGTGCGGATGCTGGCTGATGTGCAGACATGGGATCGACCTTGAGGATTGAGCAGGTGGATTGTCGGTGTGGCCCGGTCAGCGGCTGCTGGGCTTGCTGGGGCGGGTATTGCCTGTGCCATCAAGGATGTGCCGGCACCCGCGAGAAAGCGTCCGCCATCAGGGGTATTCCGGCACTACACAGCGTGATGGACACCGACCGGTGGTCCACAAGGTGCAGGACGAGGGCTTGTTGTCCGGCCGTCGATGGCCTCTCCAGAACCGTGGGGCGGGTGCTCGCCTGGGTCTCGGCCGATGTGGGTGATGACCACCGCGGCTGGATGAACCATCCCCTTGACCCATCCCGCTCGGACGTCTAGTACAGCACCGGGCCGCTGGGGCCACAATCGCTGGGGCCCGGCCTGCTGGCCCGGGCTGCACGCGGCATTCGCGTACCACGGGAACAGTACGAGGCCTACCGCCGCGCAGGTATTCACAAAATACCGTGGTGGGAGGATTCTTTCTGGTGTTCTCGCAACCATCCTTGACTGACATACAGCGAGTCCGTGCCCTGGGGAGGGGGCCGGACTGCACGGAACCACGAATCTCAGAGGGGAAGTCTCATGCGAGCGAACCACCAGACCACCTATGCCTCCGTCGATCACGGGGGTGTACTGCCTGTCCGGTCCATCCGGGCCGCCGCCACCGTTGCGGCCGTCGAGACGACCGGAGGGTAGGACCATGTTCTCCTTGTCGCAGATCCTCGGCGACGTGTCGGCAGCGCACCACCAGGCTCCGGACGACTGGGCGCGGTCGGTCACCACCGTCGTGCGGGATGCCGCTATCTACCACACGGCCAGGAATGGCTTCTACCGTGCCCAGTGCGATGCAGTGGGGGTGGACCCGGCCACGCTCCACGAACTCGAGGACCTCCAGCGCCTGCCCCTCTTGCCCGTCGGCCTGTTCAAGCGAGCCGACGCCCGCGTCCTGCTCACCTGCTCCCTGTCCAAGGTCGAGACCGAGGCCCGTTCCACCGGGACCAGCGGGGTGTCCTCGGTCGTCCGTCGCGACGCCGAGACGGTGACGCGCGCGCTGGTCGGGCTGACCGGGACGTACCGGGAGTTCTTCGGCCTGTCCGGGGGAGCGGGCCTCTTCCTGAGCCCCTCGTCCGCGGACGCCCCGGAGAACGGCATGGCCAAGGTCTTCAACATCCTCAACGGCATCCTCGACGACCACGCGTACCTCGTCAGCGACAACGTCTTCGATCCCGCGGACGCCCTGGAGTACCTGCGGAAGTGGAAGGGCCTCATGACCCGCCACATCATCGGGCCCCCGTTCCTGGTGCGGCGGTTCCTCCGGTTCCTCGAGCTCGAGGGAATCAACGTCTTCCTGGACCCCTACAGCATGGTCATCACGCTGGGCGGCTGGAAGCGCTACCCGGGCGAGGCCGTCTCCGCCGAGGACTTCCGGGACGAATGCCATCACCGGCTGGGCGTCAGCCGGGAGAACGTCCGCGACATGTACGGACTGATCGAGTCGGACCTGCTCGCGGTCGAATGCCACCTGCATCGCAAGCACGTCCCGCCGTGGTGTTACGTGTCCATCCGGGACGTCCACGACATCAGCAGGGAGGTCGCCCCCGGGCAGGCCGGCATGATCGCCGTACTGGACGCCCTCAACACCAGTTATCCGGGGTTCCTCCTCACCGATGACGTGGGCGAGGTCGAGACCGGAACCTGTGCCTGCGGCAGGACCGGGCAGGTCATCACCTTCCGCCACCGGAGGCAGGGGGGCGAACTCGGCCGCAGCGCCGTGAGCATCGAGCGGTACCTGGGCTCGGGCCCGTACGCCACCGCCCAGCCCGCATGAGTGCAGCACCGCCAGACCTTGGACAGGCGGTCGGGACGGGGGATCATGGGTTCAGTCGAGACCGGTAAGCCGCTCCGGCAGTGAAGAGCACGGGGCGCCGGCCGTGGAGCCCCGTCGGGGCCCGGAGCACGGTCTGTCAGGTCGGGGGTGATGCGCGATGATCTCGCCCATCGTCTCCGGCCGGGACGTGAAGATCGCCCTCGGCGCGGTCGCCCTGGACACGCTGCTGTTCACGGGCGTGCCCTACGCGGGCTGGTCCGCGCTCGGACCGCCCTCCGTGACGGTGGTCGTGCTGAACCTGGCGATGGTGCCGGTCCTGTTCCTCCGGCGGCGCGCACCGGTCCTGATCTGCCTGATCCTGTGTGGTTACGCCGCCGCCCTGACCCTGACGGTGGGGTCACGTCCCCTGGCCAGTCTCCTGGTGGCCCTCTTCACCGCCGCGGCGCTGCGCCCTGCCCGGTACAGCGGCTGGTGCCTTGCGGCCATCCTGGGCACCCATGCCGTCAACCTGTCCTACCAGGCCTCCCTGGCCACGAGGGAGGGGAATCCCTGGACGACCGTCCTGGTCGTCGGCATCGCCCTGTTGGTCTTCGACCTCGCGGCCTGGTTCCTGGGGCGCTGGGCCGCCGAGTCCCGGCGCCGGGCGCGTGAGCTCGTCAGGACGAGCGAGGCCAGGGCCGCGAAGGCCGTCGCGGACGAGAGACTGCGGATCGCCCGGGAACTCCACGACATCGTGGCCCACGCGGTCACCGTGATGGTCCTGCAGACCTCCGGCGCCCGGCGGGTGCTGGTCAAGGACCCCGCCTCGGCCGAGACGGCGCTCGCCTCCGTGGAGGAGGTCGGCAAGCAGGCGATGGCCGAGCTGCGCCGCCTGCTCCAGGTGCTCCGCACCGTGGGCAGCACGGACGAGGAGGCGCTCGAGGCCGGGATGATCGCCGGCCTCAAGGACCTCGATCCCCTCGTCGAGCAGACCAGGGCCGCCGGGGTCACCGTCGACCTCTCGACCTCGGGCCTGGAGGGGCGGCTGCACTCCAGCGTCGAACTGAGCGTGTACCGGGTCGTGCAGGAGGCCCTGACCAACGTGGTCCGCCATGCCGGGCCGGGCACGCACGTCCGCGTGAGGGTGGCCCGCGCCGATGACACCGTCACGGTCGAGGTGGCCGACGACGGTTCCGGCACCGTCAACAGCGTGGCCCAGGAGCTGACCAGTGGGTACGGCCTGGCCGGACTCCACGAGCGGATCAAGCTCATGGGGGGCGAGATCTCCACCGGGCCGCTGGACGACGGCGGCTACAGCGTCCGCGCCACCCTGCCGGCGGTGTCGCCATGATCCGGGTCCTGCTCGCCGACGACGAGCCCCTGGTCCGGACCGGCATCGCCATGATCCTCGCCGCCGAGGACGACATCGAGGTCGTGGACGTCGTGGGTGACGGCCGCGCGGCCGTACTGCGTGCCCGGGCGACCGCACCGGACGTGGTCGTGATGGACGTCCGCATGCCGGTGATGGACGGGGTCGAGGCGACGCGGCGCATCCTCGATGAGCAGGAGTCCGGTTCACCGCAGCCGGGGGTCCTGGTGCTGTCGACCTTCCATGTGGACGAGGCCGTGCACGGTGCCCTGCGCGCCGGTGCGTCCGGCTTCGTCCTCAAGGACGCGGCGCCGGATGAACTGGTCGCGGCCGTCCATGCCGTCGCCCGCGGAGACGCCTGGCTCGCCCCGGCGGTCGCCAAGCGACTGCTGGCGGAGTTCAAGGGGCGGCCGGAGTCACTGCTGCCCCGCGGTGACCTCATGGGCCGCCTCACCCACCGCGAACGGGAGGTACTCATCCTCCTCGCCCACGGCCTGGGCAGCAGGGCGATGGCCGAGCACCTGTTCCTCAGCGAGGCGACCGTCAAGACCCACCTCAACCGGATCCTGACCAAGCTCGGCGTGCACGACCGGGCCGGAGCGGTGGCCGTGGCCTACCGGGAAGGCCTGGTGGGCCCCAACGACCCGATGCCGCCGCGGTCGTGACCACACCGCGATGGATCGGCGGGCGGGCATGTGTTCCCGGTCACGGGGCGAACTGCTACCCTCGACCCAGGCATCGGGGAATGCCCTGGCCCGGGGATGGGGCAACAGTGGGAACTTTGCGTGTCAACAATGGAACCATGCCAGCGTCGGCTGAACGCTTCGCCGGGGGACGGACGCGTGCCTCACTGGTCCGGGTGCTTCTCGGCCTCATCGCCGTGGTGTGCCTGACGGCGGCCGGAAGCGCCGCACCGTCTCCGTCGGCCGGGCTCCACAGCGGCACGGAGGGGACGAAGGCCGCGCTGGTCCGCATCGAGCTCAGTGCCGTGGCCGAGATCGTCCACATCGACCACTCCTCCGGCGAGGTGGAGGTCGCCCGCGGCGGGACCACCGTGCCCCTGGGGGCTGGGACGGGCGTGCTGGTGTCCGCGGACGGCATCGTCGCCACCACGTGGGAGAACATCCGCGTGGACCAGGACCAGGTGGCCGTCTACGCCGCCAATGAGCTGTTCGCCAAGGTCATCGGCGTCCCCATCGTCGGCAACGACGGTGACCCGGCCCAGCGGGGTTCCACACCGGACCCGTACTGGGGCCCGCACCTGCACCACTGCTACGACCAGGTGACGCACTGCGTGCACTTCCGGGTCCCGCAGTATCACGTGCGCACCTATACGACGGAGCCCGGCGGCGTCATGGCGGAACTGCTCAACTCCCCGTCCGGGCCCCAGGACGTGGCCCTGCTCCGGATCAGCGGCGGTGGGGGTGCGCCCACGGCCACGGTCGCGGCAGCGGACGCGACGCACGGTCCGGAGGACCTCCTGCTCGGCTTCACGAAACGGCCGGGGCCGGAGGGCGGCCCGGTGGAGCTCCCGGTGACGCTGGACACCGCAGCGGGACTGATCAGCTCCCCGGAGGACCTGGCCGCGCCGTTCGACGCAGGCGTGTCCGGCGGACCTGTCGTCGACCCGTCGACCGGGCAGGTCATCGGACTGGCCGGGCCGCGCCAGGACGACGGGTCGGCGACGCTCGTGACCGCCGCGCAGATCCGGGCGGCCATGGCCGAGGCCGGTGTGGAACCGTCCTCATCGAAGTTCGACGCGGTGTTCCGCCGGGGGATCGATCACCTCTCCTCGGGCAACCCCGGCAGGTCGGCGCAGGGCGCTCTCGAGGAATCCCTGACGTACTACGACTCCGCCCTGGCCACGAGCCATCTCCATCAGGCACAGGCGGCGGCGGAACCCGCCGACAGCACCGGTGCGGCGGCGGCCACCGGGCCGGGGGAGGACGCGGGGGGCCCGCAGTGGGGCACCTTTCTCCTCGTCCTGATCGGCGCCCTGCTCGTGGCAGGGATCATCGCGGCCCTCATCCTGGGCCGACGCCGGACGCCCGCGACCGCCGGTGCAGACGGCCAGCCTCCGGAGACCGGCCGCTGGCGCTCCGTCCCCGCGTCCGTGGCGTCAGTTCTCCCGGCCAGGTGGCGGGGCGACACGCACCCGGACCCCGCGCCGCGGCATTCCCGGTCGGCCGACGGGGCGGCACCGCCGGATGCAGGACCGGTCAACGGCGGCGCCCGTTCCGCCGACACCCGGACAGGTTCCGCCCCCGACGGACACGATGATCGACGGTTCTGTTCCCAGTGTGGCCGGGCGGCGGGGCCGGGAGCGCGGTTCTGCACCGACTGCGGTCATCCGGTCGGCTGATCCGTGGACGGCCCGAAGAATTCCCTGGGCCCCGGGGTAGAGATCGCGGGTTACCGGGTCCGGTCACTGATCGCCCGGGGCGGCATGGGCGTGGTCTACCGGGCGATCGACATCCAGCGCGACCGCCCGGTGGCTCTCAAGCTCCTCGCCCCGGAGTTCTCGGCCCATGAGGAGTTCAGCCGACGGTTCGTGCGCGAGTCCCGGCTCGCGGCCTCCGTGGACCATCCGAACATCCTGCCCGTCTACGGGACCGGGGAATGGTCGGGGCTGCTCTATGTCGCCATGCAGTACGTCCGCGGGACGGACCTCCAGTCCGAGCTCGACCGGCGCGGCCCCCTTCCGCTGCCCGAGGCACTGCGCATCCTGTTCGACACGGCCGCTGCCCTGGACGCGGCCCATGCGGCCGGGGTGGTCCACCGCGACGTCCGGCCCGGCAACATCCTGCTGTCCGATGACCCCCTCCCTGCTGACGGCGCGGACGGCCACCGTCACGTCTACCTCGCCGACTTCGGCCTGGGCAGGACGACGACGTCCGCCACCGGGGCCACGACCCCGGCCCAGGTCCCCAGCACGGTGGACTACCTCGCGCCCGAGCAGATCCGCGGCGAGGACGTCGACGCCCTGGCGGACGTGTACGCGCTGGCGTGTGTGGCGTTCGCGCTGCTCGCCGGTCATCCGCCGTTCGACGACGCGGACGAGGACGCACGGCTCCGGGCACACCTGGACGATGAGCCGCCGCCGCTCGCCGGGGAGCGCCCGGACGTCCCGGCCGTCGTCGACGCCGCGATCCTCCGGGGCATGTCGAGGAACCGGGCGGACCGGCCCCCCTCGTGCGGTGCGCTGGTCAGCATGATGTC
>JAPFFX010000392.1 GCA_026645375.1 Citricoccus sp. WCRC_4
CGCCAATCCCCGGAGCAGGGGCTGTACCGGCTTCAGGGTCAGCGTTGATGTACATGCGCGGGACCCCAAAGCGCTTGCCGGCCAGGACGCGAACGGCTGCGGCCCGGTCCGGTGCGGCCAGCTCCAGGTAGGAAGCAGGGCGCACCTCGGATGCCTTGGGCAGTTCGACCCATGGCTGCATCCGCCAGAAGTCCCCGCGGGTCTCCGCGTCATCAGCTACTACACCGTCAAGGACCTCCATGAGGTCCGCCATGGTACGGGTGTGCGGTACCACCACGTCCATGGTGGGCACCAGCGGCCAGTTGCCGCGCACGGAGATCACCCCGCGGGAGGGGGTGTAGGCGCACAGCGCGTTGCAGGAGGCGGGGGCCCGTCCGGAGGACCAGGTCTCCTCGCCGAGGCCGAAGGCGCCGAGGCTCGCGGCCGTGGCCGTCCCGGAGCCGTTCGAGGATCCGGAGGCGAAGGCACTGGTGAGGTAGTCGGGGTTGTAGGGACTCTCCGCCCGGCCGTACAGGCCGCGCTGCATTCCCCCGTTGGCCATGGGCGGCATGTTGGTCAGCCCCAGCAGGACGGCCCCGGCGTCCCGCAGCCGCTCGATGGTGAAGGCGTCCCACTGGGCCACCAGGCCGGCGAACGCCGGTGACCCAGCCGCCACGGTCAGCCCGCGGGCCATGAACGAGTCCTTCGCGGTGTAGGGGATGCCGTCCAGCGGTCCCCGCACCGCGCCGGCGGCGCGTCGCTCGTCCGAGGCGCGGGCCTCCGCCAGGGCCCGGGGGTTGTCCACGATCACGGAGTTCAGCGGGATGCCACCATCGGGGGCCCGGTTCTCGGCCACCGTGCCGGAGGCGGGCTGCGCCGGCCGGTCATAGCGCTCGATGCGCGCCCGGTAGGCGTGCACCAGCTCCACGGCGGTGGTGCGACCGGACTCCAGGGCCGCCCGGAGCTCCGCGATGGACTTCTCGGTGACCTCAAACATCCCCATCGACCGTCCCGCGCGGGGGCGGCGTGCCCCGGTCCGTGCCCGCGGCCGGCTGCTGCTGGGTGATGCAGTGGATGCCGCCGCCGAAGGCGAAGATGTCCCGGGCGTCCACGAGCTCCACGGTGCGTCCCGGGTAGGCCTCGCCGAGGATCCCGGCGGCCCGCGCGTCGGCCTCGGGGTCGCCGAAGGCGCAGAGGATCACGGCGCCGTTGGCCACGTAGTGGTTGATGTAGGAGTAGTCGACCCATCCCTCGGCGTCGCGCAGCGCGGACGGGGCGGGGACGTCCACCACGCTCAGCGGCCGGCCCTGGGCATCGACCGCGCCGTCCAGCTCCTCGCGCAGCAACCGGGTGACCTGGTGGTCCGGGTGCCCGGGGTCGTCCTGGCGGTGCAGCAGCACGGTGCCGGATTCCGTGAAGGACGCGACGATGTCCACGTGCCCGCGGGTGCCGAAGCCGTCGTAGTCCCGGGTCAGCCCGCGCGAGAGCCAGACCGCGTGGGTGGTGCCCAGCTGGGCGTGGATCTCGGTCTCCACCGCGGACCGGGTCAGGCCCGGGTTGCGGCCAGGGTCCAGTTGCACGGTGTCCGTCAGCAGGACCGTCCCTTGGCCGTCGACGTGGAACCCGCCGCCCTCGTTGACCAGCCGGGAGTCCCGCACCGGGGCCTCCGCGTGGTGGGCGACGGCGGCGGCGAGGTGCCGGTCGTGGCCCCACCGGGCCCAGGACTGGGCTCCCCAGCCGTTGAAGACCCAGTCGACCGCCGAGAGCCCGCCGTCAGGGTCCAGGGTGAACGTCGGCCCGGAGTCGCGCATCCAGGCGTCGTCCAGGGCGGCGGTGAGGATCTCGACGTCGGACCCGAGCAGGTCCCGGGCCGCGGCCTCGTCCTGCGGGTGGGACACCACCGTGACCGGCTCGTACCGGGCGATCGTGTGCGCCACGGACGTCCAGGCGGTGCGGGCCCGCCCCAGGCCCTCCGAGCCCGGGGCGCCGAACGTGTCGTTGGAGGTGGGGAAGGACATCCAGGTGCGCTCGTGGGGTGCCCATTCCGGGGGCATGACCGGAGGATTGAGGGAGGGCATCAGATCGTCAGTCCCTCGCCGGCGGTGTCCCGCGTGGACTCGGTGGTCTCCAGGGTCTCCCCGCGGAAGTAGGCCGGGTGGCGCAGCCGGGTCCACAGCATGAGCACCACGCCCAGGACGAGCACGCCCATGCCCAGGACGAACACCATGCCGACCCCGCCGATCGAGGACCCGGAACCGTAGTCCGGGCTGATCGAGTCCACGGCGGTCTGGAAGAACATGACCAGCAGGACCGCGCCGCCGATGAGCGGGAAGAGGAACTTGAACACCACGTTGTGGGCCGAGGTGAACAGTTCGCGGCGGAAGTACCAGACGCAGGCCAGGGCCGTGATGCCGTAGTAGAAGCAGATCATCAGGCCCAGGGCGGTGATGGTGTCCCACAGGGCGTTCTCGCTGAGCAGGCGGGTGATCGTGTAGAAGCCACCGGCGGCCACGGCTGAGGAGATGGTGGCCACCGAGGGCGTGCGGAACCGGGGGCTGATGCGGGAGAACGTCGGCGGCAGGGCCCGGTAGTACCCCATGGCCAGCAGCGTGCGCGAGGGGGAGATCATCGTGGACTGCAGGGAGGCGAAGGACGAGGACATGATCGCGATGGACATCAGCAGGGCGAACGGGCCCATCACCGGACTGGCGAGCACCGCGAACAGCGACTCCTGGTTGTCCGGATTGCCGGCGCCCAGGCCCTCCGTGCCGATGCCGGCCCAGGCGATGACGGCCAGCGAGCAGAGGGTGTAGATCGCCATGATGATCAGCACGGTCAGGGTGGCCGCCCGCCCGGAGGTGCGCTGGGGGTCCTTGGTCTCCTCGTTCATGGTCAGGGTGGTGTCCCAGCCCCAGAACAGGAAGATGGACAGCGAGATGCCGGCGGCGACGATGGAGAAGTCATCGAAGCTGAACGGGTTGAACCAGTCGATGCTGATGGGAGTGGGGTCGAAGCCCTCCCCGTTGGCCGCCTGCACGAGGGCCGCCACGGCGAAGCCGCCCAGCACCAGCAGCTGGAAGCCCACGAGGACGTACTGGATGTGCTGGGTGGACTTCAGCCCGCGGTAGGAGATCCAGGCCGCCACCGCGATGAACACCAGGGTGGTGGGGATGTTGATCCACAGGTTGTCCGTCAGTTCGGCCAGCGCCGGATTGCCGAGGATCTGGGCCAGCAGCAGGTAGAAGAAGTCCACCGCCACGGCGGCCAGGTTGGACAGCACGATCACCGTGGCGGCGATCAGGCCCCAGCCGCCCATCCAGCCGATCCAGGGGTTGAAGGCCTTGGTGGCCCAGGTGAAGGACGTCCCGGAATCGGGCACCCGCGCATTGAGTTCGCGGTAGCCGAAGGCCACCAGCAGCATGGGCAGGAAGCCGAGCAGCAGGATGGCCGGCACGTGGGTGCCGACCACGGAGATGGTGGGCCCGAGTCCGGCGGTCAGGGTGTAGGCCGGGGCGATGCAGCCCACGCCGATCACGACGGCGCCGATCACCCCCACCTGGCCGCGGGCCAGTCCCTTGGCGGAGACCGCCCGGTCATCGGTGTGCCGGGTCGGCACGGTGTTCGCAGCGCTCATGTCAGTGGTCACTTTCAGCAGTGGCGGGGCCGGTGTGGGCGGCGGGCACGACCACCACCGGGACCGGGACGGTGCGCAGCATCTTCGCGGCGGTGCTGCCCAGGAACAGCCGGCCGCGGGCGGCCAGCCGGGAGGAGCCCACGATGACGACGTCGTCGGGCTCCCACTCGAGGTGGGCCATGGCGTGGTCCACGGTCGGCCCGGAGGCGACCAGCGTGGTGGCCCGGCCCTGGTCGAGCATCTCGGCCGCCTCGTCGGCGAGCCGCCGGTTCGCGTACTGGGTGACGGAGGCCAGGACGTCCTCGTGGTCGGTTCCGGTGCCCGGGCCGGAGCCCTCCTCGGCCCGGTCCAGCAGCATGAGGGAGACCAGCCGCAACGGCACGGACCGGCGACGGGCTGCCTGGATGCCCAGGCCGACGACGTCGACGGCTCCCGGTCGCGGGCCGAACATGGCCGTCAGCCGGCCCACCGGTCCGCTGTGCTCGTATCCGGCCGGGGCCAGGGCCACCGGGATCGGCGCGGTGTGCAGGAGGGTGGTCGCGACCGAGCCGAGGCGGTACCGCCGCAGCAGTCCTCCGCTGCGGCCGCCGATGACGATCATCGAACAGTCCAGTTGCCCGGCGGCGGCCAGCAGCCCCTCGGCGTCCGACTCGGCGGTGACCACGTGGCCGGTGGCCGGGACGTCATCCGGGATGGAGGCCAGTGCCTCGTCGAGCCAGGCGCCCAGCTGTTCCTCGAGGATGCTGCCGTAGCCGCCGGCCGGCGGATAGATGCCGGCGTAGGCGCTGTCCATCGGGGCGATCATCACCACGTGCAGGTGGGCGTCCTGCTCGCGCGCCAGGGCGATGCCCAAGTGCAGGGCGTCCCGTCCGGTGGAGGTCGCCAGGTAGCCGACCAGCAGGTGTCGCGTCATCGGTGTGCTGCCTCCGTGAGGGCCGGCCGGCCGGCGTGGTCGAGGATCTGCCGTGCCGCGGCCTCGCCCATGCGCACCGCACCGTCCACGTGCTGGTAGCCCTCGGCGGCGATGTCCGAGCAGGCGTAGTGGATGGGCCCGGTGGGCCGGTTCTGCAGGTGGCCCCAGCGGTGCAGCCCGCCCAGGTCGTAGCTGGCCGCGTAGGCGCCGCGGGTCCATTCCTCGGCCGCCATGTCCGAGAGGTAGAAGGCGATCGGTTCCAGGGTCTTCGGTCCCAGGTAGGCGGCCATCGCCTCGAGGATCTCCCGCTTGCGCTCCTCGGGGGGCAGCGACCACATCCGCTCGGCGTGCACATCCGAGATGAACCCCACCAGGGTGCCGCAGGGGTCCTCCGTCCCGGGTTCGCCGCCGGCGAGGTTGGGTCCGTAGTTCGTGTTGTCGTAGACCTCCGGCACCAGTCGCCCACCCCCGAAGCCGGTGCCGGACAGGCCCTCGGCGCGCCAGAACGGGGTCTCGTAGACGGCGTGGACCTTGATGACCAGGCCCATCGAGAGGTGCTGATGGGCGACGTGGTGCTCCCGCGGCAGGGGAGGGGTGAACTGGATGCGCGAGTAGAGGTTCGGCGGGACGGCCAGCACCGCGTTCCGCGCCCGGACGACCACGCGGTCGGAATGGGCGACCACCCGGCCGGGTGCGCCGTTCTCCGGCACGCCGTCGCGCACGTCCGCCGCGATGCCGTTCAGCGGATCCGCGGTGGTGGGATCCGGGGCGGCCCACTCCAACTGCCGCACGGGGGAGGACAGGTAGAGGTCCTCGCCGATCTCCTCCGCCAGCGTCTGGGAGACGGTCTGCATCCCGCCCACCACGCGCCGGTCCAGGATGAAGTCCTCGTCCACCAGGTTCGAGAAGGATCCCGCCGAGGCCGCCATGAGCACGGCCTGCAGCGTGGAGAAGGCGTAGGAGGGCTTGGTGAGCATGCCGGAGGCGACGTAGATCGAGACGTTGTCGATCGCCTCCTGGTCGTCCGACTGGTTGCTGAGCCAGGTCCGGAAGGAGATGGAGTCGAGCTCGGCCGCACGGTCCGCGGCCCACGGCTCGCTGGCCCCGACCTCCGCGGCGAGTCCGTCCAGCAGCCCGATCAACCGCTCCATCTCGGCGGCGGTCCGGTCGGACACGGGCAGGCGGTCACCCGTGTAGGTGTGCCGCGTCCCGTCCGGCGCCACGTAGACGGAGGCGCCGTCCCGGTAGCGAGGGAAGGTCTCCAGGCCCAGCTCGTCGACGAGGTCGATCAACCGGGTCTGGTCCGGGGAGATCCACTGTCCGCCGATCTCGATGAAGTGGTCCCGGCCGGCGTCGTCCTTCACCCTGCCGTTCCACGTCCGTCCCCCGACGCGGGCACGGGCCTCCAGGACGGCCACGCTGCGGCCGGCCTGACGGAGGGTGCGGGCGGCCACCAGGCCGGCCGGTCCCGCCCCGATGACCACCACGTCGCGGTCGATCGTCGGGACAGTTCCTGAGGCGTCGTCAGTGCGTTCGGGGGTGGTGGTACTCATCGTCGGGCTCCCATAAATGAATAACATTCGTTTTGTGACACAGTACACGTTCCCGTGGGTGCCGCCAAGGGTTCAGGAAGGCTCCTCGTAGACTGATCGGGGTGCCCATCCGGGCGCCCAGACCGTAGGCAACGGGGGATGGAGGGTGCGACATGGCCGGATCCCGGCGGCAGGCCGGGCGGCCGGTGACTCCCGTGCTGAGCCGGGAGCGGATCGCCCAGGCGGCGCTGGAGCTGGTGACCCTCGACGGGGCCGACAGGCTGACGATGGCGGCGCTGGCCCGGCACCTGGGGGTGGCGGCGTCCGCGCTCTACAACCACATCGGCGGCAAGGCCGACCTCACCGCCCTGCTGCAGGACGCCGTCATGGGGAGCGTGGACGTCAGTTCACTCCAGGCCTTCCGGGAGGGGACCGGATCGCTCGAGTCGGCGCTCGCAGACTGGGCGAGGTCCTACCGGGACGTCTTCGCCGCGCACCCCACGCTGATCCCGCTCATCGCCACCCTGCCGATCTCCGGGGCTCCGGCCACCCGGCGGATGTACGACGTCGTGGCGGCCGCCCTGGGCCACGCGGGGGTGCCCGACCAGCGGGTGGTGCCGGTCATCATCGCCTTCGAGTCGTTCCTGTTCGGATCGGCCATGGACGTGCACGCCCCGGCCTCCATCTTCACCTCCCAGCCCGGCGAATCCGATGCGCCGAACTTCCAGCGGACCGTGGACTCCTTCACGGCCACGCTCGCGGCCGGTGACGAGGGGGCGGGTACCGCCGGGCAGGACGCCGTCCCGGAGGCGGCCCAGCGGAACCCCTACGCGGACGCGCCCTTCGAACTCGGACTCGACGCCCTGGTCCGGGCCACCCTGCGGCTCGTGCCCTGACCACGTGCCCTGATCAGGAGTCGAACCCCATGCCCAGGGCCTCGGTGAACTTCAGCCACAGTCCCTTGCGACCGCCGCGCCGGTCCGCCCGCGCCATCTCCCGCTTGGTGATCTCGATGCCGGCCCAGGCCAAGGGGTCGGGAGGGAAGGGTGCCGGCTTGCGCCGGACCATCTGCAGCCTGGTCAGTTCGGTGTCCCGGCTCGAGAGCAGGTCCAGCATCACCTCGGCGGCGAACCGGCTGGCGCCGACGCCCAGTCCGGTGAACCCGGCCGCCCGCGCGGTCAGTCCGCCGTGGGCGGTGTCGAAGAAGGCGAAGAACCGCGAGCAGGTGTCGATGGCCCCGCCCCACTGGTGGCTGAATCGCACGCCTTCCAGCTGCGGGAACGTCGCCAGGGCGTGGGCGGCGAGCCGCCGGAAGGTCTCCGGGCGCTGGTCGTAGGTGCCGGAGACGCGCCGCCCGTAGTGGTAGACCGCGTCGTAGCCGCCGAACAGGAGCCGGTCCCGGCCCGTGGCGCGGTCGGCGGCCAGCCGGTAGTAGTGGAACCGGGAGTCGGGGTCGTCCAGGCCCTGCCGGTGACGCCAGCCGAGCGCCGAGGACTGCTCCGGCGTCAGCGGCTCGGTCATCAGGGCGTAGTCGTAGACCGGGACCGTGGACAGTCCCGTGCCGGGCAGCAGGGACCGGTACGCGTTGGTGGCCAGGGCGACCCGACGCGCGGTGACCACGGCGCGGGGCGGGCCGTCCCCGGCGCCCTGGTGGCCGCCGTCGTACGTCTCCTGCGGAAGGGACCCGGTGCGGGCGGGAAGGCCCTCGACCTCCCCACCGACCGTGGCCACCACGCGCGCCCCCGCGCCGGTGCCGGTGCGGCGCAGTTCCGGGACCGGTGAGTGCTCGTGGATGCGCACGCCACGCTCCAGGCACGCACGCTTGAGCCCCCAGGCCAGCCGCGCCGGGTCCACCAGCGCGGACTCCCGGTGCCACCACAACCCGGCCCGGTAGAGCGGCGAGGCGACCTCGGCCCGGACCTGCTCCCGGTCGAAGAAGGTCGACTGCACCGGATCGGCCTCGTGCTCACGCCGTAGCGCGGCCACGTGGTGGTCCGCGACGGCCACGGTCATGCTGCCGTTCCACTCGAAGTCGCAGTCGATCCCGTACCGCTCGACGGTCTCCCGGATCGCCTCCACGTTCTGCTCCCCGAGCTCGTCCAGCCGGTCGACCTCGTCCGGCACGTGCAGCAGCCCGTTGGCGCGTCCGTGGGTCAGCGAGGTGGAGACGAACCCGCCGTTGCGTCCGGAGGCGGCCCAGCCGCACTCGTGCCCCTCCAGCAGGAGCACGTCCCGGTCCGGATCCCGCTCCTTGGCCAGCAGTGCGGTCCACAGCCCGGTGAAACCACCGCCCACCACCAGCAGGTCGGTGGCGGTGTCCCGGGACAGGGCGGGCTCGGCGGGCGGCCGGTCAGGGGAGTCCAGCCAGTAGGACATGCCCTTCGCGCTGGCCAGCGCGGCGTCCACGACGTCGGCCGGCACCTCGCGCTCGGCCCGCTCGTACGCGGTCAGGGGCGGGGCCTCGCCTGGTCGTTGCGCCTGCGGCACGCGGGTCACCTCCGGTCCCGGGTCAACCGGCCGCGTGGCGGTCCGCGACCTCGAGCGCCTGCTCCAGGATGTCCAGTCCCTCGCGGAGCACCTCGTCCGGGGTGTTCAGCGGCGGGGCCACGTGGATCCGGTTGTAGTTGGCGAACGGCAGCAGGCCGAGCCTCTTGCACTCACCGATCAGTTCGTTCATCTCGGGGCTCGAGCCGCCGTAGGCCGCCAGGGGCTCCTTCGTGGTCCGGTCCCGCACGAGCTCGACGGCCCAGAAGGCGCCCAGCCCCCGGACGTCGCCGACCGAGGGGTGACGGTCCTTGATGTCCCGCAGGCGGGGGCCGATGACCTCCCGGCCGACGCGGGCGGCGTTGTCCACCATGCCCTCGTCCTTCATGGCGTTGATGGTGGCCACGGCGGCGGCGCAGGCCAGGGGGTGGCCGGAATAGGTCAGCCCGCCCTGGTAGACGCGCTCGGCGAAGGTCCCGTAGACGGCGTCCGAGATGGCCACGCCGCCCAGCGGGACGTAGCCCGAGTTGACGCCCTTGGCGAAGGTCATCAGGTCAGGCTCCACGTCCCAGTGGTCGACGGCGAACCACTCACCGGTCCGGCCGAAGCCGACCATCACCTCGTCGGCGATGAACATCACGCCGTACTTCCGGGTCAGCTCCCGGACCCCGGCCATGTACCCCGCCGGCGGCACGTAGATGCCGGCGGTGCCGGGGACCGACTCGAGGATCAGGGCCGCGATGTTCTGGGCGCCCTCCAGCTGGATGACCTGCTCCAGGTGCTCCAGGGCGCGCTCGGTCTCCTGCTGCTCGTCCTCGGCGTGGAAGTAGCTGCGGTAGGGGTAGGGAGGCATGAAGCGGACCACCCCGGCCGCGGACCGGTCGGCGTCGAACCGGCGGGCATCACCCGTGACGTTCACGGCCAGGTCGGTGCCGCCGTGATAGGACCGGTAGGCCGAGAGGACCTTGTGCCTGCCGGTGTGCAGCCGCGCCATCCGGATGGCGTGCTCCACGGCGTCGGCCCCGCCGTTGGTGAAGAACACGTGGTTCAGGTCCCCCGGGGCCAGGTCGGTGACGAGACGGGCGGCCTCCGACCGGGCGTCGTTGACGTGGGCCGGGGCGATCGTGGCGATCCTCGCGGCCTGGTCCTGGATCGCGGCGATGACCTTCGGGTGGGAGTGGCCGATGTTCGTGTTGACCATCTGGGAGGAGAAGTCGATGAGCCGTCGCCCCTCGCCGTCCCAGACGTGGGGGCCCTCGGCCTTGAGGATGGTCATCGGGTGATCTTCTGCTGTGCGCTCCACGAGTGGAAGACGTGGGCACGGTCGAGGTCGAACGCCTTGCGGCCCTCGGCGATCAGGTCCTCGGTGATGGCGGGATCGGGGGTCACCGGCTGGATGGTCATCTCGTCTCCTTCGTCGAAGCTGCCTGGTCTCGATCGTGCCATGACTGGGCGCGCGGCGGGCGAGGCCGGTCTCCCGCGCGCCCTGTCCCGGCCGCCGGCGCGGTCAGATCCGCGCCCAGGCGTCCTGCAGCACCCCGCGCAGGATCTGCTCGATCTCGTCGAACTCGGGCTGGCCGAGGGTCAGCGGCGGGGCGAGCTGGATGACCGGGTCGCCGCGGTCGTCCGCGCGACAGTACAGTCCGGCCTCCCACAGCGCGGGGGACAGGAAGTCGCGCAGCAGCCGGTCGGCCTCGGGGCCCTCGAAGGTGGTCTTGGTGGCCTTGTCCTTCACCAGCTCGATGCCGAAGAAGTATCCGGCCCCGCGCACGTCACCCACGATCGGCAGGTCCAGCAGCTGCTCCAGCGTGGCCCGGAAGGAGTCGGAACAACCCTGGACCCGCTGGTTCAGGCGCTCCCGCTCCATGATGTCCAGGTTGGCCATGGCGACGGCGGCGGCCACCGGGTGCCCGCCGAAGGTGTAGCCGTGGTAGAAGGTCGAGTCCTTCGAGAACGGCTCGAAGAGCCGGTCGGAGGCGATCATCGCCCCGATGGGGGCGTACCCGGACGTCATGCCCTTGGCGCAGGTGATGATGTCCGGGGTGTAGCCGAGGTCGGTGCAGGCGAACATCGAGCCGATCCGGCCGAAGGCGCAGATCACCTCGTCCGAGACCAGCAGCACGTCGTACTCGTCGCAGATCTCCCGGACGCGGTCGAAGTAGCCCGCCGGGGGCGGGAAGCACCCGCCGGCGTTCTGCACCGGCTCCAGGAAGACCGCGGCCACGGTCTCCGGCCCCTCGAACTCGATGGCCTCGCGGATGCGCTCGGCGGCCCAGAGCCCGAAGTCCTTCTCGTCGTCCGCGCAGAACTCCGGTGCCCGGTAGAAGTTGGTGTTCGGCACCCTGAACCCGCCGGGGGTGAGGGGCTCGAACTGCTGCTTCAACTCGGGGATGCCCGTGATGGACAGGGCACCCTGCGGCGTCCCGTGGTAGGCGATGGAGCGGGAGATGACCTTGTGCTTCATCGGCCGGCCGGTCTCCTTGAAGTAGTTCTTGGCCAGCTTCCAGGCGGACTCCACCGCCTCTCCGCCGCCGGTGGTGAAGAACACGCGGTTCAGGTCCCCGGGCGCATAGGAGGCCAGCCGCTCCGCCAGGTCGATGGCCGGGGGATGGGCGTAGGACCACAGCGGCATGAACGCCAGCTCCCGGGCCTGCTTCGCCGCCGCCTCCGCCAGCTCCTCGCGACCGTGACCGACCTGCGCCACGAACAGGCCGGCGAGGCCGTCGATGTACCCCTTGCCGGCGTCGTCATAGATCATGTGGCCCTCGCCGCGGACGATCACCGGGACGTCGGCCCCGCGCTGGATCGGGCCGTGCGCGGTCATGTGCATCCAGAGGTGGTCGCGGGCCGCGTCCGTGCGCAGCGCGCCGGTGGGTGTGGTGCGTGCCGAGTTGTCGGTCATCGGGTTCCCCAATCGTATTCCTGCTTCCGCAGGGAGAGGTAGGTGAGGGTCTGCGTCTGCGTGACGCCCTCGGTGGTCCTGATCGCGGTGATGACGTCCAGGAGGTGGAGGTCGTCCTCGCAGACCACCTCCACCAGCACGTCCCATTCGCCGGCGACCACCACGCAGTAGTCGACCTCCGGGATCTCCGCGAGGCGGTCTGCGGTCCCGGTCAGGTCGGCCCCGGTCTTGACGTGCACCATGGCCTGCCGCGGGAAGCCCAGTTGCATCGGGTTGGTCACGGCCACGACCTTCACGACGTCGTCCTCGAGCAGCTTCGTCACGCGCTGCCGCACGGCGGCCTCGGAGAGACCCACGGCCCGGGCGATCGCCGAGAACGAGCGTCGTCCGTCCTGCTGCAGTTGCTCGATGATGGCCTTGGAGCGGTCGTCCAGCGCGGTGGCATGGGCGGCATGGGCCTCTGGTGGCCTCGCTGGGGCAAGGCTGCTCTGGGGCGTCACGGTGCCTCCTGGCGTCCATGGGTGGGGGAGGAGTGTCGGTACGGGCCGGGCCCGCGGAAACGGATCTCGTCGGCTGAGCCGGTCTTGCCTCATTGAATCCCACGCGAAGATGCAGTGCAAGGGGCGGATTTCGTTTCCGGGACGTAAATGCTCAACGGAAACCCTTGTCAGTGCCCAGGTGCTCTGCCACACTCTCGTCAACAGCCGTGGCAGTACGCAACGATCGGGTCCCGGCCCCCCGGGACCCGCCGCGGCCGCTCGCGTCGATCCGAGGAGCCCGCATGTCCCCCCGATCCCATCCGTCCCACCGTCTCGGGAGCCGACCGGACGCGACGCCCGGGCCCCGGGATCCCGACGTCGCCTCGCTGGTCCGGCTGGCCCGGTCGGCTTCGGCCGGCAGGGTCAGCCGGCGGTCCCTGCTGGCCGGCGTCGGCGGGCTCGGACTGGCCTCCCTGCTGGCCGCCTGCGGAACCGGTGGCGGGACGACGCCGGCCGGGGACGGTGAGTCCTCCGGGCAGCTGACCCCCGCCGAGGACCGATCGGCCGAGGACGGGACGCTGCGCTGGTCCAACTGGACGCTCTACCTGGACTATGACGACGCCGCGGGCGTCTATCCCACGCTGGAGCGGTTCCAGGGCGAATCCGGCCTGGAGGTGACCTACACCGAGGACATCGACTCCAACGACGGCTTCTTCGGCAAGTACCAGAACCAGCTGTCACGGGGACAGGACATCGGCGCGGACCTGATCACGCTGACGGACTGGATGGCCGCCCGGTTGATCCGCCTGGGCCAGGTGCAGGAACTGGACGCGGGGAACATCCCCAACCTGGCCAACCTGCTGCCCAACTACGGGGAGGTCGAATGGGATCCGGGACGCGCGCACTCCGCCACCTGGCAGGGCGGGTTCACGGGGCTGGCCTGGAACAAGACGGAGGTCCCCCGGGGCCTGCGCACCCTGGACGACCTGTGGGACCCGGCCCTGCAGGGGCGCGTGGTCGTGCTGGACGAGATGCTCGACACCATGGGCCTGCTGATGATGGCCGACGGGGTGGACATCACGGGGGACTGGGGAGACACCGAGTTCGACAACGCCCTGGAGGTCCTGCAGAAGCACATCGCCAGCGGCCAGATCCGCCAGGTCAAGGGCAACGCCTACAAGGAGGACCTGATCTCCGGTGATGCCCTCGCCGTGATCGGCTGGTCCGGGGACATCACGCAGCTGAACGTCGAGAACGGCGATCGCTGGGAGTTCGCCCTCCCGGAGGCCGGTGGGACCATGTGGGCGGACAACCTCATGGTCCCCATGGGGTCCTCGCACAAGGCCAACGCGGAGCAGCTCATCGACTTCTATTACGACCCGGCGGTGGCGGCCGAGGTCGCTGCGTACGTCAACTTCGTCTGCCCGGTGGAGGGGGCGCGGGAGGAGATGGAGAAGATCGATCCCCAACTGGCGCAGGACCCGATGATCTTCCCGACCGACGAGTACCTGGCCAACGCCCAGATCATCCGGGCCCTCACCCCCGAGGAGGAGACCCGGTACAACGAGTCCTTCCAGCGGGCGATCGGCAACTGAGCCCATGGGACACCTGCCGGCGACGACATCGCCCGAGAGCGCCCCGGAGACGGTCCTGGCCGGACCGGGGCAGCAACCCGCCGGGGACCGGTCGGCACCCGGGGGCGCCGAACTGGTCCTGCACCGGGTGCGCAAGCAATTCGCCGACTTCACGGCGGTCCAGGCCACGGACCTGACGGTCCGGGCCGGTGAGTTCTTCGCCCTGCTGGGCCCCTCCGGTTGCGGCAAGACCACCACCCTGCGCATGGTGGCCGGCCTGGAGACGCCCACTGGCGGCAGCATCCGGATCGGTGGACGCGACGTGACCTCCCTGCCGTCCTACAGGCGGCCGGTCAACACCGTCTTCCAGTCCTATGCGCTCTTCCCGCACATGACGGTCAGGGAGAACGTGGCCTTCGGGCCGCGTCGTCGCCGGGTGAGGGACTGGAAGGCCCGGACGGAGGATTTCCTGCGACTGGTGGAACTGCACCACCTGGCCGACCGCCGTCCCGCGCAGCTCTCCGGCGGGCAGCAGCAACGCGTGGCGTTGGCCCGGGCCCTGGTCAACCAGCCGGAGATCCTGTTGCTGGACGAACCCCTGGGCGCCCTGGACATGAAGCTGCGCCGGCAGATGCAGTCCGAGCTCAAGCGGATCCAGGCCGAGGTGGGACTGACCTTCGTCCACGTCACCCACGACCAGGAGGAGGCCATGTCCATGGCAGACAGGATGGCCGTGATGAACGAGGGCCGCATCGAGCAGATCGGCAGGCCGGAGGACCTCTACCACCTGCCGCGCACCGCCTTCGTGGCCAACTTCCTCGGCCGGTCG
Source organism: Citricoccus sp. WCRC_4 (assembly GCA_026645375.1). Classification (GTDB taxonomy): domain Bacteria; phylum Actinomycetota; class Actinomycetes; order Actinomycetales; family Micrococcaceae; genus Citricoccus. The sequence goes on from JAPFFX010000392.1 coordinate 14,327, forward strand.
AACCTGATGGCCGGGACCGTCACCGGGGGCGGTGGCGGTACGGGCCCACTGTTCGAGGTCGACGCGTCCGGCCACCGGCTCGCGGTGCATCGGGACCGGGCGGTGTCCTCCACCGGCGAGGTCCTGGTGGGCGTCCGGCCGGAGAAGATCCACCTGCGTCCGGCCGGGGCGGGCGCGGACGGGGCCACCGCGGGCGGGGGAGTGAACCGGGTGACCGGGGCCGTCACGGACGTGGCCTTCACCGGGGTCTCCACGGAGTACCGCGTCGAGGTGCCGGGACTGGGCGAGCTCGGTGTATTCGCCCAGAACCGCGGCGAGGACCTGATGCGGCCCGGTGACGCCGTCGGTCTCTCCTGGGACCCGGCCCATGCCTTCGGCCTGGACGGGCGGCAGGACGCGGCGGCCGGGGACGAGGCGGTATGACCTCCCGGGTGGCGGGCCGCTCCGGCAAGCAGGCCGGATTCGAGCGGGCGGCGGCGCCGGCAGGCGGGACCGCGCAGTCCCGCAACCGGGCCGGGTACGGACTGGTCGGACCGGGGTTGGTCTACCTGCTGGTGTTCTTCGTGTTGCCGGTGTTCACGCTGCTGGCCACCTCGCTGTACGTGAAGCCGCCCGGGGCCGAGGTGGGCCAGTTCGTCCCCGCCCTGGAGTTCGGGAACTACGCCGTCGTGCTGGGCGGGTACTGGCCCGAGCTGCTGCGTTCCTTCGGCTTCGCCCTGCTGGCCACGGTCCTGTGCCTGGTCATCGGCTATCCGATGGCCTACCTGATCGCCGTGCGGCTCCGGGGGCGGGCCCTCGTGCAGGGACTGCTGCTGGTGTTGCTGATCGCGCCGTTCTTCACCTCCTTCGTGCTGAGGACCCAGGCGTGGAAGCAGATCCTGGCGGACGAGGGGTTCCTGGTCCAGGCCCTGAAGACGCTGCACCTGATGCCGCAGGGTGCTTCCCTGACCGCCACGTCGGTGGCCGTGGTGGCGGGCCTGACCTACAACTTCCTGCCGTTCATGGTGCTGCCGATCTACGCGAACCTCCAGGCCCTGGACCACCGGCTGCTGGAGGCGGGCCGGGACCTGTACGGCAGTGACCTCGCGGTCTTCCGGACGGTCACCCTGCCGATCTCCGTGCCCGGCGTGCTGGCCGGGACCCTGCTGACCTTCATCCCCGCCTCGGGGGACTTCGTCAACGCGGCCATCCTGGGCAACAACCGCAACACGACCATGATCGGGCAGGTCATCGACTCCAAGTTCATGCGCGTGCTCGACTACCCCGGCGCGGCGGCGCTGTCCTTCATCCTCATGGTGGCGATCCTCGTCCTCGTGACCCTCTACGTGCGCAGGTTCGGCACCAGGGACCTGGTGTGAACGGAAGGCAGGGACCGACATGACCAGTTCCGGGACGACCACCACGACGCCGGCCTCTCGGAGGCGATGGACGCACAACTCGCCGCCGAGGCCAAGGAGATAGAGTTCTACGGCATCCTGGAAGAAGATCCCACCCTCCAGAACAACCGGGAGGAAGCCCTCGCCCTGCTCTCC
>JAPFFX010000413.1 GCA_026645375.1 Citricoccus sp. WCRC_4
CACCGCGGCCGCGGTGACCCGGTCGCGCGGCGCCGTGGAGAGCACGTGCCAGCTGCGGCGCAGGGCGGCGGGCAGCGGCCGGCGCAACCACGTGAACCACAGCGTGTTGCGCAGCCCGTGACGGCGCCGCAGGTGCGGGTCGCGGATCGTGGAGGCCTGGTGGTGCACCACCACCTGCGGCAGGTGGCACAGTTCCCAGCCGGCGGAGGCCAGGTCCGCGGCCATCAGTTCCTCCTCACCACCCAGCCAGAGCCGGCGGCTGAAGCCGCCGACCTGCCGGAAGGCCTCGGTGCGCATCACGGAGGCACCGGCCAGGAAGCTGCCGAGCGCCGGACCAGGCAGCCAGTCCGGTCCGCGGACCGGGGAGTGCAGCAGTTCGGCGTTGATGGGATCCTCCCGGGCGCCGGGCTCGACGAGGATCCGCGCGGTGACCACGCCCAGCCGCGGGTGGGCGGCCAGCGCCTCCACCGCGGCCTGCAGTGCCCCGGGCTCCCACCACGTGTCGTCGTCGCAGAAGGCCACGAACTCGGTCGGCACCAGGTCGACCGCGACGTTGCGCCCGACCGCCCCGAGGTTCTGCCCGCTCTCCACCAGGACCAGCCGCGGGTCGGAGCCGAACCGCTCCCGGACGGCGTCGGCCGTGCCGTCGGTGGAGGCGTTGTCGACCACGTAGAGGGCGGGGCGTTCCGGCAGGGCCAGGACGCGCTCGATGGCCTGCAGTGCCTCGGCGCGGCGGTTGTAGGTGATCATCACGACCGAGACCCTCTCGTGGACCGCCGTCTCACTGCCGTCTCTGCCGCCTGCGGCGGTGGAGACCGGCCCGGTGGACCGGGACACCGCGGTGTCACCGGCGAGCAGTTCCAGCTCCCGCACCAGCCGGTCACTGGCCGGACGCCGGCGGACCAGCGCGGACGGCACTCGGGGCACGGACCGGAGCAAGGCACCGCGTCCGCGGGCACCGGAGTGCCAGGCGGTTCGCACCCGACGCGCGACGTCGGCCCAGTCCCGCCGCATGAGGGCGGTGAGCAGGGCACTGCGCACCAGGTCCCGCTGCCGGGCCTCGCCCGGCTCGCGGTGCTGCGAGGGGTGGTGGTGGACCCACAGGTCGGGCGCGTGGACGATCTCCCATCCGGACTCCGCCAGGTCCAGCGCCAGCCGTTCCTCCTCGCCCGGGAAGCGCACCACGGGATCGAACCCGCCGGCAGCGAGGAACGCCGTGCGGCGCACGACGGCGGCGCAGGCCACGAAGCCCAGTAGCCGCGGCCCGACGCCAGTGGGCGACAGGCCCAGGGGTGATTCCGCCAGCACGTCGTTGATGGGGTCTGGCCTGTCCCCGGGGCCGACCGCGATCGAGGCTGCCAGCAGGCCGATGCCGGGATGGGCGTCGAACAACCGCTCGGCCTCGGCCAGGGCACCGGGGGCCCACCAGGAATCGTCGTCGGCGAAGGCGACATAGTCGGTCGTGGCCGCACGGACGCCGATCGTCCGGGCCACCGCACCACGATTGCGTCCCAGTCGGATCACCCGCACCGAGGGGAACGCGGCGTCGACGGCCTCGGGAGTCCCGTCCGTCGAGGCGTTGTCGACGACGATCACGGGCGCCTCGTGGTGGTGGAGTCGGGCCAGCAGTTCATCGCGCCGGTTCCGGGTGGCGATCACCACCGTGGTCCGCCCTCCGTCCGCGCTGCCGGCCGCGCCGGGCATCGGCTCCGTCGTCGTCATCATTTCCCCCTGGTGGTGGGTCGGTCGTGAGTCGCTCGAGAACCGGTCGCCGGCCGGGGCGCCCCCGGGACGGGTCCGGACACCGTCGAGCCTAGGGGAAATGCGCGAGGACACCACCGGATCGTGGAATGCTGGTGCACATGTCAGATCTGTTTGCCGGATACGCCGAGGCGCTGCAAGGCAGCCGTGCGTGGGACGAGATGTTCGCCCCGGGGTTCACCCTGCGCACGGACTACCGTCCCGTCGAGCGGGTCCTGGAGGAACTCTCCCTGGACGACGTCACCGCCCGGGCGGACTCGATGTCCAGGACCTTCCTGGACCGCGGCGTCACCTTCGACTACGCAGGCGAGGAACGGGCCTGGCCATTGGACATCGTCCCCCGGGTCATCCCCGCCGACGACTGGGACGTCCTGGAGCGGGGCGTGTCCCAGCGCGTGCGAGTGCTGGAGGCCTTCCTGGACGACGTCTACTCCACGATGTCGGTGGTGCGCGACGGGGTGGTGCCCCGCGCCCTGATCACCACCAGCGCCCACTTCCACCGCGCCGTCCACGGCTTCCGCCCCGCGGGTGGAGTCCGGGTCCACGTCTCCGGCATCGACGTCGTCCGTGACGCCGAGGGGATCTTCCGCGTCCTGGAGGACAACGTCCGGGTGCCCTCCGGCGTCTCCTACGTCCTGGAGAACCGGCGCGCGATGTCCAAGGGACTGCCGGAGGCCATCGGCTCGGTCAACGTCCGGCCGGTCGAGGAGTATCCCCGGCGCCTGCTGGCGGCACTGCGGAAGTCGGCGCCGTCGGACATCGAGGATCCCGTCGTCGTCGTGCTGACCCCGGGCGTCTACAACTCCGCCTACTTCGAGCACACCCTGCTGGCCGGGATGATGGGCGTGGAACTGGTCGAGGGGCGTGACCTGGTCACCCGGGCCAACAAGGTCTACATGCGCACCACCGACGGCGAGCGGCGCGTGGACGTGATCTACAAGCGGATCGACGACGACTTCCTGGACCCCCTGCACTTCCGCTCCGACTCCGTCCTCGGGGTGCCGGGGATCGTCAACGCCGCCCGGGCCGGCAATGTCACCATCGCCAACGCGGTGGGCAACGGCGTGGCCGATGACAAGCTCGTCTACACCTACATGCCGGACCTGACCCGCTATTACCTGGGCGAGGATCCCATCGTCCCCAACGTGGACACCTTCCGGCTCGAAGAGCCCGAGGCGCGCGAGGAGGTCATGGACCGCCTGGACGAGCTCGTGGTCAAGCCGGTCGATGGATCCGGCGGCAAGGGACTCGTGATAGGGCCCGATGCGTCGCCGGCCGAGCTCGAGGAACTGCGCCGCAAGGTCCTCACCGAACCCCGTGGCTGGATCGCCCAGCCCGTGCTGCAGCTGTCCACGGTGCCGACCCTTGCCGGAGGACGCTTCGCACCCCGGCACGTGGACCTGCGACCGTTCGCCATCAACGACGGCGACGACGTCTGGGTCCTGCCCGGCGGGCTGACCCGCGTGGCGCTGAAGGAGGGATCGCTGATCGTGAACTCCTCCCAGGGCGGCGGGTCCAAGGACACCTGGGTGATGTCCCGGCCCGGCGCCGAGGCGCGCCCGGCCGCCCTGACGGAACCAGAACCGCAGGTGCACGTGGTCGGCGACGACTGGCCCGAGGAGCTATCGCAGAGTCCCCTGGACGAGATCGGGCTGCTGCCCGAGCAGCAGCAACAACAGGGAGGGGCATCATGCTGAGCCGCATCGCCGAGTCACTGTTCTGGATCGGCCGCTACGTGGAGCGCGCCGACGGCACGTCCCGCATCCTCGACGTGCACCTGGAGCGCCTCAACGGAGCGAGCGCCCAGGAGCAGGAGACCGTCACCCGGGAATTGCTGACCATCATGGGCGTACCGCAGCCGGAGGAGTACACGCTGGGCTCCCTGCTCAACACCCTGGCCTACACCCGGAGCAGCACGCACTCGGTCGCCGGCTCCCTGGGCGCGGCCCGGGAGAATGCCCGCCGCGCGCGGGAGACCGTGTCGTCCTCCCTCTGGGAGGCACTCAACACCACGTGGTATGGCCTCGGCCAGCATCGCCGGGACGTGGTCGGCACCTACCGGTTCTGCCACTGGGTGCTCGAGCGCACGGCCATGATCCGCGGACTCGCCGACTCCACCATGAGTCACGACGAGGCGTGGCTGTTCCTGGAACTGGGCCGCTCGCTGGAGCGGGCCGACATGACGGCGCGCATGCTCGCCACCCGCGAGTCGGAGGCTCTCGGCCTGTCCTGGGTCAACATGCTCCGGTGCGCCGGCGCCTACGAGTCCTTCCTGCGCACCCAGCGGGCCACCGTGGGCGAGGAGCACGCCGGCGAGTTCCTGCTGCTGGACCGGCTCTTCCCCCGGTCCGTGCTCCGCGCGCTGCAGGACGCCGAGGAGTGCCTGATGGCCCTGGACCCGTCCTACCAGCGCGTCGGGTTCATGGATGACGCCCGCCGGATCGTGGGGGAGATGCGTTCCACCCTGGAGTACTCGACCCCGGACCAGTTGGCCGCCTCGCTGCCCATCTTCCTGCACCAGGTCCAGCTCTCCTGCGCCCGGGCCTCCGAGGCCATCACCAACAAGTACTTTTCCCGGGGTCAGGAACTGTCCTGGGTGGGAGAGGTGTCATGAGCCGCCTGCACATCACGCACCGGACCGACTACGCGTACAACAGCCCGGCCACGACCTCGTACAACGAGGCCAGGATGACCCCGGTGACGGACGCCCAGCAGATCACTCTGGAGTCCTCGATCACCATCACCCCGCGGCAGGCCGTGGCCACCACCTACCGCGACTACTGGGGCACCCGGGTGACGTCGTTCGACATCCACGTCCCCCACGACACCCTCGAGGTCCTTGCCTCCGCCACGGTGGAGGTCCACCGCGCCGATCCGCTCGTGCCGGACGACGACCTGGCGGACTGGCACCGGCTGGAGTCGACGGAGACGGTGCACGAGTTCTCCGACTTCCTGCCGCAGACCCGGCTGTCGGATCCGGGCGACGACGCGCGGGAGCGGGCCCGTGGCCTCCGCGCCCGGCGGCCACACCAGAGCGCACGCAACGTGCTGGAATGGCTCGACGAGGCGATGTCCTACCAGCCGGGCGTCACCGCCGTGACCTCAGGCGCCGAGGAGGCCCTGACCACCGGCAAGGGCGTGTGCCAGGACCTCGCGCACATCGGGATCGGCATGATGCGCGCGCTCGGCATCCCCGCGCGCTACGTCTCTGGCTACATCCACCCGAAACCGTCGGTGCCACTGGGCACCGAGGTGGCCGGACAGTCCCATGCCTGGCTGGAATGGTGGGACGGCGCCTGGCACACCTGGGACCCGACCAACACCAAGCCCGCCGGCGACCTCCACGTGCTCGTGGGGCGCGGCCGTGACTACCGCGACGTCACCCCGCTGAAGGGGATCGTGTCCGGCGGACAGGGATCGCGGCTCTCCGTCGAGGTGCTGATGACCCAGCTGGCGTGACCCCCTGGACGCGGGAACAGCACCCTCCTCGGTCGGGCAGGGTGCTGTTCCGGGGGCCCGCTCGCGTCGCCGCGGGTCAGTGGTGGGAGGACTTCTTCACGGACTTCTCCGGCACGGGGGCATCGGCACTGGCCCGCAGGGCGCGGTAGTACTCGGCCGCCTCATGCTGGCGCCGGGCCTCCTCCCCGGTGGCCACGTCCATCCGGACGTGCTCCGGTGCGTAGCCCCAGGCATCCACGAGGTCCTGGGCATGCGGCCGCAGTCGGTAGGCCAGGCGATTGATGTACTGGCGCAGGGTCTTGGCACGTTGGGGCGAGATCCTGCTGTTCTCCAGGAACCAGCCCAGGTCGTCCTCGATGACCCGCAACGCGAACAGGTCGCGCAACCAGGTGAGCACCTGCCGGGTGTGGTCGTCCTCCACGCGCTCCACGGCGCGGGTGAACGCCTCCCACTCGAGCAGTTCGGCGTGGTTCCGGGCTGCGTCGATGAGCTCGGTCTGGTGGCGGTTGAAGGTGGCGGCCTGCTCGGCGCGCGACTTCCTGGCCACCGGGAGCAGCGCCTGGGCCACCGCGCCGGTCTTGGTGCGCACCCGGTCCTCCAGCAGGGCGCGCTGGACCGCGGTCTCCTTGAACCAGTTGGCGCTCTTGCGTTCCGACCCCGCGTCCTGGACCGACTGGACCACCCGGCGCAGGCCGGACCGGTGGACGACCGCCTCGGTGGCCCGGGCCGCGACGAACTTGGACAGCGCCCCGACGGAGAACCCGGAGAGCTCCTTCGAGTAGTCAGCCAGCAGCCGCTTGCCCACCAGCTGGAGCAGGACGTTGTTGTCCCCCTCGAAGGTCACGTAGATGTCCAGGTCCGCCCGCAGGGACGCGAACCGGTTCTTCGCCATGAAACCGGCCCCGCCGCAGGCCTCCCGGGCCTCCTGCAGCGTGTCCAGGGCGTTCCAGGTGGCCAGCGGCTTGATCGCGGCCGCCAGGGTCTCGAGTTCCTGCCGGTCCTGGTCGGAGTCGGACTCCCCGGAGAACACGGAGTCGAACTTCTCCAGCAGCTCGTTGCCGGCGAACGCGTCCGCGTAGGTGCGGGCCAGCCGGTCGATCAGCCGCCGCTGGTGCAACTGGTAGTCCATCAGGACCTCTTCATGGGTGTCCGAGGTCGCGTTGAACTGCCGCCGTTCGTTGCCGTAGGTGACCGCTGCCTTCAGGGCCAGCGCCGAGACGGCCGCCCCGGACAGCGCCAGGGACACCCGGCCCTGGACCAGGGTGCCGATCATCGTGAAGAACCGGCGCCCCGGAGAGCTGATGTCAGAGGAGTAGGTGCCGTCATCGGCCACCGAGCCGTACCGGTCGAGCAGGTTGGTGCGCGGGATGCGGACGCGATCGAAGTGCAGCCGCCCGTTGTCGATGCCGTTGAGTCCTCCCTTGAGCCCGTCGTCCTCGCCGCCGACGCCCGGCAGGAACTCCCCGGAGTCGTCCCGGAGGGGGACGAAGAAGGCATGCACGCCGTGGTTCACGCCGCGGGTGATCAACTGCGCGAAGACGACGGCCGCCTTGCCGTGCAGGGCCGCATTGCCCAGGTAGTCCTTCCAGGCGGCCTTGAACGGGGTGTGCACCTCGAACTCATCGGTCTCCGGCACGTAGGTGGCGGTCGTGGCCAGGGAGGACACGTCCGAACCGTGGCCGATCTCCGTCATGGCGAAGGCGCCGGGCAGCTTCAGGCTGATGACGTCGGGCAGCCACCTGTCATGGTGCTCCTGGGTGCCCAGGTGCAGGATGGCCGAGCCGAACAGGCCCCACTGCACGCCGGACTTGATCTGCAGGGACGGATCGGCGGTGACCACCTCGACGAACGCGGCGATGTTCCCCCCGTGGTTGTCCTCGCCTCCCAGGTGCGTGGGGAACGCCTTCTGCACGGCGCCCAGGTCCACGAGCAGGCCCAGCTGTCCGAGCACCCGCTCGCGATGCTGCTCCATGGCCAGTCCCTCGACCTTGTGCAGCCGCGGGTCCTTGACGTTCTCACGGGACTGCCGGCGTTCCGTGGCCCAGCGTCCGAGCAGCAGATCCTGGATCCGGTCCATGTCGAGTCCGCCGGGTTCGGCCGGCGAGACGGCACTGGAGGCCGCGCCCGGAGCGGGCGGGACGGCCGCGCCGTCGAGGGTGGGATCCGGGTGGACCGCGTCCGCATCGGCGGTCCCGGCCAGGACGGTGGAGTCGGGAGTGGTGGTCATGACGTCTCCTGTCGGGGAGTGGGGGAGGGGCAGTGCTGGGGCGCGTAGGTCCCGGCCAGTCCGGCCGTGAGCCACGACGTGATCTTGCGGGCGAGGCGGTCGGCCTCCGGCCTGCCCGGCCCGGGTGCGGTGGCCAGCCAGGTCTCCCCGGCGGACCGCACCATGCCGATGGCCGCACGGGGCCAGTACCACGTGGCAGACCCCTCGGACGGCTCGCGGCCCTGCTGCCTCAGGTAGGCCCGGAAGTGCACGTCCATCACGGCGGCGATGCGGTCCGAGAAGTCCGCCATCGCCGCCGGCTGGGCGCCGTCCAGGCCGGCCGCGTCGGCGGCCTCCGGCGGCAACCGGGTCGAGAAGGCGTAGACGTGCGGGGACGACTCCGCGAGCCGCAGGTAGACCGAGACCATGGCGTAGAGGCCGTCGAGGGCATTCTCGGAGGCCTCGGCGGCGGTCAGCAGTTCGCGCTCCATGTACTCGATGGCGCGCTGTCCCACGGCCACCTGGAGGCCGTTCTTGTCACCGAAGTATCGGTAGAAGACGCTCTTGGACGTGCCGGCGTGGGTGGCGATCTCGTCCATGGAGGCCTGGGGCCCGAGGTCGTGCACGGCATGCCGTGCGGCCCGGATGAGCTCGCTGCGGCGTTGCTGGCGGTGCCGGTCCCAGCGCGTGCTGCGGCCATCCGCAGCGGCCGGGGCCGCCGACGGGGAGGCAGGCGGCTGCATGGGGTGCTGACCCTGGGCTGCGCTGTTCACGATACTGAGCGTATCAGGTACTGTGGGTCGCAGTAACCCACCTCACACGGTCCGTCCGTGCGACGGAGTGCCGTGACCATCCGAAGGGATCACCATGACCGAGAACCCCCAGCAGCAGACCCCCCGCACCGGGACCGCCGCCATCGCCGGCGGTCCCCTGCGCCAGGCCGTGGTCATCGGCGGCAACCGGACGCCCTTCGCCCGGTCGCACGGCGCGTACGCCTCGGCCAGCAACAAGGACCTGCTGACCGCCGCACTGAACGGCCTGGTGGCCCGGTTCGGCCTGCAGGGGGAGCGCATCGGGGAGGTCGCCGCCGGCGCCGTCATCAAGCACAGCCGCGACTTCAACCTGACCCGCGAGTCCGTCCTGGGCACGGTCCTCGACCACTCGACCCCGGCCCACGAGGTGCAGATCGCCTGCGCCACGGGCATGGAGGCCATCGGCGGACTGGCCAACAAGATCCGCCTGGGCCAGCTCGAGTCGGCGATCGGGGGAGGTGTCGACAGCATCTCCGACGCCCCCATCGTGGTCAACGACGCCGCCCGGTCCGTCCTGATGGAACTGAACCGCGCGCGCACCCTCCAGGACCGGGTCAAGGCAGTCCTCAAGTTCCGCCCCGGCCACCTGGCACCGGAGGCCCCCGGCACGGAGGAGCCCCGCACCGGCCTGTCCATGGGCGAGCACCAGGCCCGCACCACGCACCGCTGGGGCATCACCCGCCAGGCCCAGGACGAACTCGCCCTGGCCAGCCACCACAACATGGCCGCCGCCTATGACCGGGGCTTCTTCGATGACCTCGTCACCCCCTTCGGAAAGCTCACCCGTGACAACAACCTGCGAGCGGACAGCACCTTGGAGAAGCTCGCCTCGCTCAAGCCGGCCTTCGGCCGCGACCTGGGCGAGGAGGCCACCATGACGGCCGGCAACTCCACGCCGCTGACGGACGGCGCCTCCACCGTGCTCCTGGGCTCCGAGGACTGGGCCGCCGCACGTGGGCTGCCCGTGCTGGCGGACTTCGTGGACTTCGAGACCGCGGCCGTGGACTTCGTCGACGGCGAGGAGGGCCTGCTGATGGCCCCCGCCTACGCCGTGTCCCGTCTCCTGCAGCGCCATGGCCTGACCCTGCAGGACTTCGACTACTACGAGATCCACGAGGCGTTCGCCGGCACGGTGCTCGCCACGCTCAAGGCCTGGGAGGACGAGGAGTTCTGCCGCGAGCGGCTCGGCCTGGACGCCCCGCTCGGACCGATCGACCGCACCCGGCTCAACGTCAACGGCTCCTCGCTGGCCGCGGGCCACCCTTTCGCAGCGACCGGAGGACGGATCACCGCCTCGCTGGCCAAGATGCTGCACGCGAAGGGGCCGGGCTCGCTCGGGCTGGTCTCCGTCTGCGCGGCAGGCGGCCAGGGCATCGTGGCGATCCTCCGAGGCCGCTGAGACTTGCCCCTGCCTTCCCCCGCCTGCCATCTCACCCCGCCCCCAGGAGCACAGATCCCGTGAGCACCGATTCCTACACCGCCCTCGTCAACCAGCCGCTGGGACGCAGGCTGGCCAAGGCCCTCGGCCTGCCCCAGCCCGTCGTCCTGCGCCGCCACCGACCCGGAGCCCCCCTCGTGGACGGTCCGGTCCTGGTCCTGGGCGGCGGACCCGCCGCCGACGAGGCGGCCGCCCAGCTGCTGGACTGGGGCCAGGACGTGCGTCGCCACCCGGCCACGCAGGACCGCTACGGAGCCATCGTCGCCGCCTTCGACAACGTGTCCACCCCAGCCGGCCTGTCCGCCACCGCCCTGGAGCTGGGGTCCGTCCAGCACCAGCTGGGCCGCTCGGGCCGGGTGGTCACGGTTTACCGGGACCCGGCCGGCACCCCGGATCCGGCCGTCCGTTCCGCCCGCAAGGGCGTGGAGGGGCTGACCCGGTCCCTGGCCCACGAGATGCGCCAGGGGAGCACGGCCAACGGGATCATCCTCGGGGAGGACATCTCGCTCGGGGCCCCCGGTGCCGCCGGCGCGCTGCGCTTCCTGCTCTCCGGGCGTAGCGCCTTCGTCTCCGGCCAGTTCATCCCGGTCACCTCCAACGGCGGTGCCGCCCCCCGGGACTGGGACCGGCCCCTGGCGGGTCGGGTCGCCGTCGTCACCGGTGCCGCCCGCGGGATCGGTGCCGCCATCGCCCAGACGCTCCACCGCGACGGGGCGACGGTCGTCGGGGTGGACGTCCC
>JAPFFX010000042.1 GCA_026645375.1 Citricoccus sp. WCRC_4
GTCTTCCACGTGTCCCGCGGGGGTCAGAACTCGATGACCTGCCGGACCGCCAGCCCGTCGGCCAGCCGGTCCATGCCCTCGTTGACGTGGTCCAGGTCGATCGTGCCCGAGATGAGCTCCTCCAGGGGCAGCCTCCCCTCGCGCCAGAGCTGCTCGAACCGGGGGATGTCCCGCGAGGGCACCGCGGAGCCCAGGTAGGAGCCCACGATCGTGCGGGCCTCCGCCGTCAGGACGAGCGGGCTGATCTCGGCCAGTGCCCCCGGAGCGGGCAGCCCCACCGTGACCGTGGTCCCGCCCGGGGCCGTCAGCCGCACCGCGGTCTCGAACGCGCGCGGGTGACCGGCGGCCTCGACGACGGCCCCCGCCCGGACACCGTCCTCCTCCGCCTGCTGAGGCGTCAGGGCGCGGTCCGCCCCGAGCCGGCGGGCCAGGTCCAATTTCGACTCCTGCTGGTCCACGGCGGTGACCGTCCCGGACGTCAACGCTCGGGCCACCAGCAGTGCCGCCATGCCCACGCCGCCGAGGCCGACGATGATGACATCGTCCTCCGGCCCCGGCCGCGCCGCATTGACCACGGCACCACCCCCGGTGAGCACGGCGCAGCCCAGCACGGCGGCGACGCCGGCCGGCACGTCCGCGCCGATCGGCACCACGGAGCGGCGGTCCACCACGGCGTGGGTGGCGAACCCGGAGACGCCCAGGTGGTGATGGACGTCCTCCAGCGCGGACGCGGACGTCCGGCCCCCGACGGACCGGTGCAGCCGACGTCCACCGCCCAGCAGCTCGCCGGCGTTGTTGGCCGCCGTACCGCGGGAACAGGGCAGCCGCCCCTCCGTGCGGCACTCGGCGCACTCGCCGCAGCGGGGCAGGAAGACCATGACGACGCGCTCCCCGGGGGCGATGTCACCCACCTCGGACCCGACCGCCTCAACGGTCCCGGCGGACTCGTGGCCCAGCAGCATCGGCACCGGGCGGACACGGTTGCCGTCCACGACCGACAGGTCCGAGTGGCACAGCCCGGCCGCCTCGATCCGCACCAGGAGCTCACCCGGACCGGGCGGGTCCAGCGTCAGCTCCTGCACCCGCAACGGCGCTGACCGGGCATAGGGGCGCTCCGCCCCGATACGCTCCAGGACGGCTCCGCGGATGGTGATCTGACCGGGCCGGGAACCGGAGGACGCCGCGCTCACCGCCCGCCGGCCTCGGTCGTGTCCGGGGTGAAACCGTCCAGGACGCCGTCCGGCGTGGACAGCAGGGCCACCAGGGAGCAGTCCCGGTCGGCATACCCCTCATCGATCAATTCCTGCAGTTGCGAGGCGATGAGCTGGGCCGCGGGCAGCCTGACGCCCGTCTGCGCACCGGCGTCCAGGGCGAGGCCGACGTCCTTCGCGGCCAGGTCGACGCGGAAGGTGGCCTCGAAGTTGTTGTTGGCGGCCGCCGTCGGGATGATGTCCGGCACCGGGTACCAGGTCTGCTGGGACCAACTGCGGCCCGAGGAGACGGAGACGATCTCCCAGAACACCTTCGGGTCCAGCCCGAGCCGGGCCGCGAGCTGGCTGCCCTCCGAGTTCGCCATCAGGGTGATGAACAGCATCATGTTGTTGCAGATCTTCGCAGCGGTCCCCGCGGTGGGCCCGCCGGCGGCGATGACCTTGCCGGACATGGGCCCCACGAGTTCGGTGGCCCGCTCCACGGCGGCGGGTTCGCCGCCGATCATGAAGCACAGCGTGGCATCCGCCGCCCCGGAGATACCGCCGGAGACCGGGGCGTCGGCGAAGGCGAAGCCCCTGGCCTCCGACTGCTCGTGGCACCACCGGCTGGTCTCGATGTCCACGGTGGAGGAGTCGCAGAGCAGCGCGTCCTTCGGGGCATGGGCCCAGATCCCGTCCGGACCGTCGAACACGGCACGGACGTGGTCACCCTTGGGCAGCATGGTGAACACGGCCTCGGCGTCGCGGACGGCCTCCGCGATGGAACCGACGACCTCCACTCCCGATTCCGCGGCCGCGGCGGCCGCCCGTTCGTTCAGGTCCACCCCGCGGACCTGATGCCCGGCGGCGACCAGGTTGGCGGCCATCGGCCCGCCCATGTTGCCCAGCCCGATCCATGCGTAGCGCGTCATCGCTGCTCCTGCCTCGTGTGTTGTGGGTCATGGACAGCATGGCCGGTCCGGGCCCCTGACGGAAGGGGGCCCGGACCAGCCGCGATTCCGTACAGGTCAGTCCCCGGCGGCGAGCCGCTGCCGGTCCACGTCATCCAGCTCGTGCAGCGAGGAGCCGACGGTCTCCCGGGCGACCGCCACGGCGATCAGCGTGACCACCGCGGCGATGGCGATGTAGATGGACACCGGGACCCAGCTGCCGAAGTCGCGCAGCAGCGTGGTGGCGATGATCGGTGCGAGCGAACCGGCCACGATCGAGGTCACCTGGTAGCCCAGCGAGACACCGGAGTACCGCATCCGGGTGGGGAACATCTCGGACATGATGGCCGGCTGGCCGGCGTACATCAGGGCGTGCACCATCAGGCCCAGCATGATCGTGCCCAGGATGATCCACTCGTTCCTCGTGTTGAACATCGGGAAGGCCAGGAAGCCCCAGCCGATCATCAGGGTGGCCCCGATCGCGTACGGCAGGCGGCGGCCCACCTTGTCGGTCATGCGTCCGACGAGCGGCACCACGATGAAGTGGATGACGTGGGCGACCAGGAGCAACCGCAGGATGGTCCCGGTCTCCATGTCCAGCTGCGTGCTGAGGTAGGTGATGGAGAAGGTCACCACCATGTAGTAGAGGATGTTCTCCCCGAAACGCAGGCCCATGGCCGTGAACACGCCGCGGGGGTAGCGCTTGAGGACCTCGATGACGCCGTAGCCCGCCTTGGCGTTCTCCTCCAGTTCGGCCTTGGCCTCCTGGAAGATCGGGGCGTCGGTGACCTTGGTGCGGATGTAGTAGCCGACGGCCACGATCACCACGGACAGCCAGAACGCGATCCGCCAGCCCCAGGCCAGGAAGTCCTCCTCGGAGAGCACGCCGTTCAGGATGAGCAGCACCACGGTGGCCAGCAGGTTGCCCATCGGCACCGCGGCCTGGGGCCAGGACGCCCAGAAGCCGCGCTCCTTGTCCGGTGAGTGTTCCGAGACCAGCAGGACGGCGCCGCCCCATTCCCCGCCGACGGCGAATCCCTGGAAGAACCGGAGGATGACGAGCATGATCGGGGCCGCGTAACCGACGGCGTCGAAGGTGGGCAGGCAGCCCATCAGGAAGGTGGTGACACCGACCAGGATGATGGCCAGCTGCAGCAGGCCCTTGCGGCCGTACTTGTCCCCGAAGTGACCGAAGACGATGCCGCCGATCGGGCGGGCGACGAAGCCGACGGCGTAGGTGAGGAACGCGTTGATGATCGCGTCCAGTTCACTGCCGCCGGCAGGGAAGAAGATCCTGTTGAAGACGATGGTCGCCGCAGTGGCGTAGAGGAAGAACTCGTACCACTCCACGACCGTGCCGGCCATGGAGGCGGTCACCACCCGGCGCAGGTTCTTCCTGTCCAGGTGGTGTGCTGAACTCGGTTCGGCCACGGCGCTCATGCCGGTACTCCTTCGTCAGGGTGGCCCACGGCCACGACCGATGCGATGTGATCGTCACCACGACACTGGTGATGACCGTCACAGAGTAAGGCAAAGCATGCCGAGTTGAAAGGTTGTTCAGGTTGCCTCGGCCACATCCGGGCACGAAAAAGCGGCCCTGACCGGATCATGCCCGGTCAGGGCCGCTAAAACTGGCGGAGGATGGGGGATTTGAACCCCCGAGGGCGTTAACCCAACACGCGTTCCAGGCGTGCGCCATAGGCCGCTAGGCGAATCCTCCTCAGTCGCTCCGGGCCGGGTGCACGAGGGCAATCGACGCAAGAGCAGGATTCATCGTACCTGACATCCGGGCCCTGGGACCAATCGGCGCCGGCCGGGTGGTCTGACGGCCTCGGCTTCGGCCCTCCGCCCTGACGCTGGTATGCTGGACGTCGGCCCCTCACGTGGTGTCATCTCGCTGAACTCCCCCAGGACCGGAAGGTAGCAAGGGTAGGTGGGCTCTGGCAGGTGCGTGGGGGGTCTTTAATGTCCTCCCCGCCCGGCGTCCCGACGGAGGTGCCATGCCCGCTGGCCGTTACGCCCCGAGCCCGTCCGGCACCCTGCACCTGGGCAACCTCCGCACCGCCATCCTGGCCTGGCTGTTCGCCCGCCACTCGGGGCGGGACTTCCTGATGCGGATCGAGGACCTGGACCGCGTCCGGTCCGGTGCCGAGCAGTCCCAGCTGGCCGACCTGCGAGCCATCGGGCTGGACTGGGACGGCGAACCGGTCCGCCAGTCCGAGCGGACGGAACACTACGGGCGCGCCGTGGGCTCCCTCGCCGCGGACGGGCTCGTGTACGAGTGCTTCTGCACCCGGAGGGACATCGCCGAGGCCACCAGTGCACCCCACCCGGCGCCGACCCCTCAGCCGGTCCCCGTGGATTCTCCCGCCGGCTCCCCCGTCGACCCGCCAGGCGCCGCGCCCCTGAGCGTCCTGCCCCCGGGGTCCTACCCGGGCACGTGCCGCCGCCTCTCCTCGTCCCAGCGCGAGCGCCGACGTCGGGAGCGTCCTGCGGCCCTGCGGATCGACGCGGCCGCGGCCGCGGGACAGCCCGGGGGTCCGGCTCCCATCCATACCGTGACGGACCGGTTGCACGGTCCGGTCACCGCCGCCGTGGACGACTTCGTGGTGCGCCGCAACGACGGGGCGTTCGCCTACAACCTCGCCGTCGTCGTGGACGATGTGGCGCAGGGCATCGACCAGGTGGTCCGCGGAGACGACCTGCTCTCCTCGACGCCCCGGCAGGACTGGCTCGCCCGACTGCTGGCACCGCGGGCGGGATCCCCGGTGCCGGAGACCGAGTACGTCCACGTGCCCCTGGTGCTCAATGAGGCGGGCCGGCGCCTGGCGAAGCGGGACGGCGCCGTCACCCTCGAGGACCTGGCGGCCCTGCCCGAGGGCGCCCCCGGCGTTCCCGACGGCGGCTGGTCGCCCGGGCGGGTCAGGGACCTGCTGCTGGGCTCGCTCGGGCTGCCCGCCGGTGACCTGCAGCACGCCCTGGCGCACTTCGATCCGGAGGGCGTACCCCGCCTGCCGTGGACTCCTCCACACGCCCTGGCGCGCCCTGCGGAGCAGGCCCCGGAGAAGCTAAGGTTCCAAGGGTGACCACTGCCCTGTACCGCCGCTATCGTCCCGACTCCTTCGAGGACGTCATTGGCCAGGAACACGTCACCGTGCCCCTGATGACCGCGCTGTCCAAGGACCGGGTCAACCACGCCTACCTGTTCTCCGGGCCCCGCGGCTGCGGCAAGACCACGTCCGCGCGAGTGCTCGCCCGCTGCCTGAACTGTGCCGAGGGGCCCACGCCGAACCCCTGCGGAACCTGCGACTCCTGCCGGGAACTGGCCACCGGCGGTCCGGGCGCACTGGACGTCATCGAGATCGACGCGGCCAGCCACGGCGGCGTGGACGACGCCCGGGACCTGCGTGAGCGCGCGACCTTCGCCCCGGTGCGGGACCGCTACAAGATCTTCATCATCGACGAGGCGCACATGGTCACCTCGGCCGGGTTCAACGCCCTGCTGAAGATCGTGGAGGAGCCGCCGCCGCACATCAAGTTCATCTTCGCCACCACGGA
>JAPFFX010000072.1 GCA_026645375.1 Citricoccus sp. WCRC_4
GTTGTTCGTCAGCGCCATGTAGACCTTGCCGGTGACCGGGTTGGTCTCCACGTCCTCCGGGCGGTCCATCTTGGTGGCGCCCACCTTGTCCGCGGCCAGGCGCGTGTAGACGAGCACCTCCTCCACGGACATGCCGGGGACCAGGGACCGGTCGTTCTTGACCAGGGGGATCCACCGGCCGCGGCCGTCGAACGCGCCGTCCGAGGGCACCTCGCCGGAGCCGTCGATCTCGGCGGCCGGGGAGTCACCGGTGAACTGCGCCACGTACAGGGTGCCCTCGGACAGCAGCGTCATGTTGTGGCGCTTGTCCCCGCGGCGGTACTTCTTCCGGGAGACGAACTTGTAGAGGTAGTCGTTCTTCTGGTCGTCACCGGAGTAGACCACGGCGTGGCCGTCGCGGGACAGCACGGCGGTGCCGGCCTCGTGCTTGAAGCGGCCCAGGGCGGTGTGCTTGACCGGGGTGGACTCCGGGTCCTCCGGGTCCATCTCGATGACCCAGCCGAAACGGTTCGCCTCGTTGGCGTAACCGGCGTTGTTGAGGTCGAACCGGTCGTACACGGTCTCCCACGCGCGCTGGGTCGGCTTCTTGGTCCCCAGGCCGTAGCGGGCCTCCTCGGCGGAACCGGTGCCGACGAAGTACTGGTCGAAGTTCTCCTCGCCGGAGAGCACGGTGCCCCACGGGGTGGTGCCGCCGGCGCAGTTGTTCAGGGTGCCCAGCACGCGCTTGCCGGTGGGGTCCTCCTTCGTCTTCAGCAGGTCGCCCCCGGCGGCCGGGCCGTCCACGGAGAAGGGGGTGAAGCCGGTGATCCGGCGATTGCGGCGACCGCCCCGGACGTACTCCCAGGGCCGGCCCCTGCCCTCTCGCTGGAGCTCGACCACGGACATGCCGTGGGCGGCGATGCCCGCGTTGACGACGTCCTCGGGGTTCGAGGCGATGTACTCCGGGGAGAACATGATGTCCTCATTGGTGTACTCGTGGTTGGACACCAGGTACCCGCGGCGGTCGTTGCGGCCGTCGGTGATGACGTCCAGGTAGTCGTTGTTGTAGCCGAACTGCTGGGACTGGGACTCACCGGTCTGGGCCGTGATGTCGAACTCCGGGGAGTCGGCGAACAGCGGGTCACCCCAGCGGATGATGGCCTTCCAGTCGTAGCCCTCGGGCACGGTGACGTCGTCCACGGTCTTCGGGACCCCGTTGAGGGCCTGGAACTCGAGCTTGCCGCCGCCCTTCGGGTGGGCGCCGCTGTGGGCCACGGCGGCCGGGGCGGTGGAGACGGCGTCGGCGCCCACGACGACGGCGGCGGCCAGGCCACCACCCAGGCCCAGGGCGGCACGGCGGGAGATCGCGGCGTTGGCGATGTCCCGGAAGTGGGAGTTCTCCGAGGTGTTCGGCACCGGGTGGGCGCAGGCGTTGCCGCACTTGAGCGCGCAGGTGACGGCAGAGCGGTTGCCCCGGGTATGGCCGACCATGGGCAGGTGTCGCTTGAGCAAGATGTCCTCCAAGACGATGTGATGACCGGGCACTGGCAGCGGTGCCCGGTCATCACATTCGACCTGCCCCGGGTGACGGGATGGTAAACATCCCGTGAGCGGCATTTCGGTCACGTCGATGGGACCGAATTGCCACTCCCCGCCTGACCTGCGAGGACGTCGTAGGCGGCCCGCAGGCGTGAGCACCACCACCGCTGCCGGTCCTCCCCGGCACGCAGCGCGTCGAGGGCCACCGGGACCGGAGCCGGCCCCGGGCGCAGCAGGCCGGCGTCGGGGACCCAGGGCACCTCCGCCACGTCGCGTGCGAACAGCGCCACGGTGCCCAGCCCGCAGGCGTGCGGCAGTCGCGGCAGGCTGGCGGCGAGCGCCACCCCGGCGGCGATCCCCACCGAGGTGTCCAGGGCCGAGGACACGACCGCGTCCAGCCCGGCGGCCTCGACGATGCCCAGGGCGCGGCGCACCCCGCCCAGGGGCTGGACCTTCACCACCACGAGGTCCGCGGCGCCGGCCCGGGCGACGGCCACGGGGTCGGTCTCCCTGCGGACGGACTCGTCGGCGGCCAGCCGCACCTCGATCCCGGCGCGGTCGAGGGCCTCCCGCAGCCGGGCCAGTCCCTCGATGCCCGCCACCGGCTGTTCGGCGTACTCGAGCCCGTACCCGGCCAGCCGGCCCAGTGCGGCCAGGGCGGTGGAGTGGTCCCAGCCCTGGTTGGCGTCGATGCGCAGGGCCGCCTCCGGCAGCAGGCGGCGCACCTCCGCCACCCGGGCCACGTCGTCGTCGACGCCCTGGCCCGGTTCGGCCACCTTCACCTTGACGGCCGGGACCGCGCCGAAGGATTCCAGGACGCGTCCCACGTCGTCCGGCCGCACCGCCGGGACGGTCGCGTTGACGGGGACGGCGTCCCGCACGGGCGCCGGCCAGCCGTGCCAGCCCGCCTCGATCGCGGCGGCGAGCCAGCGGGCGGACTCGGCCGCGTCGTACTCGGGGAACGGGGAGAACTCGGCCCAGCCGGCCGGCCCGTGCAGCAGCATCGCCTCGCGCACGGTGGTGCCGCGGAAGCGGGTGTGCATGGGCTGGGCGACGACGACGGCGCCGTCCAGCAGTTCGTCGACACCGGGCAGCGACAGCCCGGCCAGCAGGGGCGGGATCATGCCCCCAGCCTATTCAGCGTGCCTGGGAGTACCCGAACTTGCGGGCCACGGTCACGGCCCGGGCGTGGTCACCCAGGACGGCCTCCAGCGCCTCGACCACGGCGGCGGTGGTCTCCGGACGCAGGGTCCAGTCCTCGGTGAACGGGTCGTCCCACCGGGCCCAGGCGCTGCCGGTGGCGGCCAGGGCGAGCGCCATCTGCTCGAGGGAGTCGAAGGTCGGCTCCGGGTCGTCCAGCCGGTCCTCCCAGCCGTCGTCCCCGGGCGCGGTGAGGACCCGGCCGGTGTTCGCGTCGAGGATGAACGGGTCCACGCCCTGCTTGGCCACCACCGTCCACTCCTCGTTCCAGTCCACCAGCTGGGCCGCGGTGCGGCGGTTCCAGCGGTAACCGGCCTGCTCGTCCCAGAGCCGTTCGAGCGGGAAGAACAGGAAGGGCAGCCCGGCGGTGTCGATCTCGATCCACTCGGGCCCCACCTCGCGGTAGAAGCGGGCCAGTTGCGGGGACAGGGGTGATTCCCCCGCCCACTCGATGGGCTCCTGGCGGCTGACGGAGCCGAAGACGGCGAGTGCCTGGCGTGCCGCGGCATGCTCGGGAGTGGTCCCCGCGATGTTGGACATGGGGCCGAGGATAGGCCGTCCGTCCGACGCCCGCGTGACGGTCCGGCGAAGAGTTGTCGACGTACCGGTGACGGGGTCCTCCCAGCCGGCTGCCCCACAATGGGCATCATGCCCTCTGCCGTTCCCGACACGCTGCCCGTCCGGCCCGCCCGTCGGCCGGCCCGCGACACATGGGCCTGGCTGCTGGCGCTGGCCGGCTGCATCACGCTGCTCGTGCTGGTCTTCACCGCCTTCGTGACCACCTCCACCGGCCAGCTGGCGGAGTACATGGCCCTGGAGTCCGCCACCCACCGGCTCGCCTCGCTGCACGGCTCGGTGACCGTGGTGCTGGACCGGTTGCCGGAGATCGTCGGGGTGATCGGGGTCGCGGTCTTCCTGGTGCTCACGGTCTGGCGCCGGCGCTGGTTCGCCTCGCTGGTGGCGGCGGCGGGGTTCGCCGGGGCCAACCTCACCACCCAGGTGCTCAAGAACGTGGTGTTCGTCCGGCCGGTGCTGGACAACGGGGTGCCGTACTACACGGGCAACTCACTGCCCTCGGGGCACACCACCTTCGCCGCGGCCGCGGCCCTGGCCGTGTTCCTCATGGTGGCCCCGCGCTGGCGACCGGTGACGGCGGCGATCGGCGCACTGTTCGCCACGGCGGTGGGCGCGGGCACGTTCATCGAGGCCTGGCACCGTCCCGCGGACATGGCGGCGGCCTACCTCGTCGCGGCCGCCTGGGCGCTGGCGGCCGGCTGGGTCATCCTGCGCACCGGGCCCGAGTGGAACACGGTGGGCCGGGCCAGCGCCCGTCATCCGCGGCCGGCGGGCCACCCCGGCTGGGACGTGGCGCTCTGGCTCGGCGGCCTGCTCGCCCTGGCGGGTGCCTGGCTGGCCTTCCAGGCAGCCGGGGGCGCGGGCGTCCTGACCCCGGACCCGGACTGGCACTCCGGCTGGCACTTCCTGGCCGGGCTGCTGCTCTCCGTGGGACCGGGGCTGCTGGTCTTCGGGTTCCTCACGACCTTCTTCCGCTGGCAGGCCGGGCGCCGCTGAGTCAGGCCACCGGCCCGGGCCCGCGCGGCAGTGCGCGGGCGAACACCACCGCGCCGGCCCCGGCGATCGCCGCGATGACCCAGATCCCGGTGGCGAGCCCGGCCACGGCCGTGACCGCGGACAGGATCGCCGGACCCGCCAGGATGCCGGCGTCGGCCTGCAACCGCCACAGGGCCAGGAACTGGGGCCGGGCCTGCCGCGGGGAGTAGTCGGCGCCGAGGGTCATGACGATCCCGGAGCCGAAGCCGTTGCCCAGCCCCACCACCAGCGCCACCGCGGTGAACCACCCGGGGGCGCCGGTGAACGGGATCAGGGCCATGCCCAGGCCCAGCCCGCTCAGGCAGGACACCGCCACGATGCGCCGGCCGCGGCGGTCCATGAGCAGCCCCGAGGGGTAGAACATCAGCAGGTCCGCCAGTCCGGTGACCCCGTAGATGACGGACGCCGCCGCGGGCGAGAGCCCCAGGTGGGTGGCCCACAGCGGGATCACGGCGGAACGGCAGGCCCGGGTGGCGGACAGGCAGACCACCGCCACGCCCACGGTGGTCAGCACCCGGCGGTGCTCCCGGGCCAGCGAGCGCAGGGTGGGCCGGGCCTCCGGAACCGGCGGGGCCCCGGCGCCCACCGGACCCGGCACGGGCAGCTCCCGGATCGCGACGCTGCCCGCCGCGGCCAGGGCCATGGTCAGCGCGCCGGCCGCGAAGGCCCCATGGAGGCCGAGGAGGGCCTGCAGACCCGCGCCGAGGAACGGCCCGACGAACAGGCCGATGCGGATGGTGCCGCCCAGGGTGGACATCGCCCGCGCCCGGTGGCTGACCGGGACGGCGACGGCCAGGTAGGACTGCCGGGCCAGGTTGAACCCCGCCCCGGCCATGCCGACGACGAACAGCCCGGTGAAGAACAGGGCGAGCCCGGCGGCGTCGGGCACGGGCAGCCAGCCGGCGACGGCGGCCCAGGCCACCAGCGCGCCCAGCGCACCGGTCCAGGCGGAGGCGATGATGGTCGTCCGCTCCCCGGCCCGGGAGGCCAGGTGCGCGGCGGGCGCGTTGGCCAGCAGCGACCCGATGCCGACGAGCGTGACGGAGGCGGCGGCCACGGCCACCGAGGCCCCGAAGGCGGTCGCCGCGGGGGCCATGGCCGGGGTGATGGCACCGACGCCCACGGAGTAGACGGCCGAGGGCGCGTAGACCTGGAACGCCGCGGCGAGCGGGCGGGGTCCGGTCACGACAACCGCCGGGCCAGGTGACCGGACTGTTCCGCGCCGTACACCGCGCCCTCGCCGCCGATGGCCCGCTCCATGGTGTGCAGCATGCGCCGGACGTGGTCCATGCCGACCACGGCGCCGTGCCCGGGGACGATGACGCGGTAGCGGTCCTCCAGCGCGAGGATCCGGGCCAGGGCGGTCAGCCAGTCCCGCGGCCAGGCGTCCTCGAAGGCCGGGTCGGCGCCCTCCTCGACGAGGTCCCCGGCGAACAGGACCTCGCCCGCCCCGACCAGCAGGTCGCCGTCGGTATGGCCGCGGCCCACGTGGAACAGCGTGGCGCCGACCCCGCCGAGGTCGATCGTGAGCGGTCCGTCCCCGACGGTGTGCGTGGGCGGCAGGATCCGCGCGTGGGGACCCCGGCCGGCGGCGAAGGCGGGCTCGAGGGCACTCACCTCGGCACGCTGGCCCTCGCCGTGCGCGCGCAGCGCGGCCGCGGCGCGCTCGTGGCCCCAGACCTGGTCCACGCCGGCGGTCCCCGGGTCCGCCAGGTAGGCGTTGCCGAACACGTGGTCGAAGTGGGCGTGGGTGTTGACCGCCGTCAGCGGCAGCGAGGTCAGCTCGCGCACCCGGTCCAGCAGCCAGGCGGCCTGGACCGGCCCGGCGCCGGTGTCCACCAGCAGGGCCCGGTCCGTCCCGACGACGAGGCCCACGTTGGCCTGCCAGCCCGCCAGGGCCAGGGCGTGGGAGTGCGCGGAGAGCTGGACCCACCCCGTGACTGGCATCGGGCCAGACTACCGCCCGGTTCGTCCCCCCTCTCGCGAACCGTCACCCCTGACGGCGATGGGGGCCGCGTGAGATAGTCGCAGGCATGGCACCTACGCATGGACGAGAAGCACTCAGGGCCCGGCGCCGGCGGACCGCCCTCCGGGTGGGCACCGCGGTGGGCGCCTGCGCCGTCGTCGGGTCCCTGCTGACGGACCCGCAGAGCCGCTGGTACCGGTCCCTCCGGAAGCCGTCCTGGCAGCCGCCGCCGGCGGCCTTCCCCATCGTGTGGACGGCGCTGTACGCGGACATCGCCTGGGTGAGCTCGCGGACCCTCTCCGCGGCCCGCGAGGGCGGCCGGCCCGAGGAGGCCCGGTCCTACGCCCGCGCCCTGGGCGTGAACCTGGTGCTCAACGCCGCGTGGTCCGGCCTGTTCTTCCGGGCCCGGCAGCCGGCGTTGTCCGCCCTGGGAGCCGGGGCCCTGGCCCTGAGTTCGGCCGACCTGGCCCGCCGCGCCGGACGGGGCCGCGCCCTGCGGGGCTGGGCCCTGACCCCGTACGTGGCCTGGACCACCCTGGCCACGGCCCTGAGCGGTGAGATCGCGCGGCTGAACCCCGGGAAGTGACCGGCGCGGCACCCGCCGCCGCTAACATGGCCCCCATGCCCAGGCCCGATACCGCAGCACCGACACCCGACCCCAGGACCCTCAACACCGTCGACGCGGCCCACCCGCGCAATGGGTTCGACCGGTACTTCATGATCTCCCGGCGCGGTTCCTCCATCGCCCAGGAGATCCGCGGCGGGCTGGCGACCTTCCTGGCGATGAGCTACATCATCGTGCTCAACCCGCTCGTGCTCTCCGGGGTGGACGCCAACGGGGACACCCTCGGCATCGGCCGCGTGGCCGCCGTGACGGCGCTGGTGGCCGGCGTCGCGACGATCGCCATGGGCGTCTGGGCCCGGCATCCCTTCGCCCTGGCCGCCGGGCTCGGCGTCAACGCGCTCGTGGCCATCACCGTCGCCACCACCGAGGGACTCACCTGGCCGGCCGTGATGGGACTGGTGGTGATCGCCGGACTGGTCATGGCCGTGCTGGTGGCCACCGGCTTCCGGCAGGCGGTGTTCAACGCGGTGCCGGACGCCCTGAAGACCGGGATCGTGGTGGGCATCGGCCTGTTCATCGCCATGATCGGCTTCGTCAACGCCGGGTTCGTCCGCCGCGTGCCGGACGCCGCCGGCACCACCGTCCCGGTCGGGCTGGGCACCGGCGGTGACCTCGAGGGCTGGCCGGTGCTCGTGTTCATCGTCGGGCTGCTGGTCACCTCCGTGCTCGTGATCCGCAAGACCCGCGGAGCCATCCTCATCGGGATCGTGGTGGCCACCGTGCTGGCGAACATCCTCGAGGCGGTGTTCCACATCGGCCCCTCCGTGGACGCCGAGGGCAACGTCAACCCGACCGGCTGGTCCCTGGTGGCCCCGTCCTTCCCGGACTGGAGCGCCCCGGACGTCTCCCTCGTGGGGCAGGCGGACCTGTTCGGGGCCTTCGCCCAGGTCGGCCCGCTGATGGCCCTGCTGCTGGTGTTCGTCATCCTGCTGTCCGTGTTCTTCGACGCCATGGGCACCTCCGTGGGCCTGGCCCGCGAGGCCGGCAACGTCACCCGGGACGGGCAGATCCCGCACCTGAACCGGGTCCTCATGGTGGACGCGCTGGCCGTCTCGGCCGGCGGCGGCGCCTCCGGCTCGGCCAACCAGATCTTCGTGGAGTCCGGCACCGGCATCGGCGAGGGCGCGCGCACCGGCTTCGCCTCCGTGGTGACCGGCGTGCTGTTCCTGCTGGCCATGTTCCTGACCCCGCTGATCCACCTGGTGCCCTTCGAGGCGGTCGCCCCGGCCCTCGTGGTGGTCGGGTTCATGATGGCCACGCAGGTGCTGCACATCGACTGGACCGACCTGGGCGCCGCCTTCCCGGCGTTCCTGACCTTCATCCTCATGCCGTTCACCTATTCGATCGCCAACGGCATCGGCGCCGGCATGATCGCCTACGCGGTGATCCGCACCGCCCAGGGCCGGGCCCGCGAGGTGCACCCGCTGCTCTGGGTGGTGGCCGCCGCCTTCGTCCTCTACTTCGGCATGGGCGTCTTCCGGGGGCTGCTGGGGCTGTGATCCACGCCCCCGGCGTGCGGTTGAATGGTGGCCATGAGTTCTTCGGACACCACGACGTCGGCCCCCACCTCCCGGCCTGGCCTCCCCCAGCCCCCGGTCGCCGAGCGGCGCCCCGTGCCGCGCGAGCACCACGGCCGGGCCTTCACGGACGACTACGACTGGCTGCGGGACAAGGAGTCCCCCGAGGTCATCGCGCACCTGGAGGCGGAGAACGCCTACACGGCCACGGTCACTGAGGACCAGGAGCCGCTGCGCCGGGCCATCTTCGGCGAGATCAAGGCCCACACCGTGGAGACGGACCTGTCCGTCCCGTCCCGCAAGGACGACTGGTGGTACTTCTCCCGCACCGAGGAGGGCAAGCAGTACGGCGTGCAGTGCCGCGTGCGGGCACAGGACACCGGTGACGCCATCTCGGACTGGACCCCGCCGGTCATCGAGCCGGGCGTGGCGGTCGAGGGCGAACAGGTCATCCTGGACGGCAACACCGAGGCCGAGGGCAAGCCCTTCTTCTCCCTCGGCGGCCTGGCCGTGTCCCGGGACGGGCACCTGATGGCCTACGCCGTGGACCATGCCGGCGACGAGCGCTTCACCCTGCGCATCCGGGACCTGCGCACCGGTGAGGACCTGGCCGACGAGATCCCCAACGTGTCCTACGGGGTGGTCTTCGACCGCACCGGCACGCGCGTGTTCTACACCGTCCCGGACGAGTCCTGGCGCCCCTACCGCATCCTCGCCCACACCCTCGGCACCCCGAACGAGCAGGACCAGCTGCTGTTCCAGGAGGACGACCCGGGGATGTGGTCCGGCTTCGGGCTCTCCGCGGACCGCACCGAGCTGATCGTGTCCATCGGCAATTCCGAGCTCGCCGAGACCCGCGCCCTGGACCTGCCCGGGAGCGCCGGGGAGCCGCTGGGCGAACTGCGCGTGCTGGTGGACCGCTCCCTCGGCCTGCTGCACGGCGTGGACCCCGTCACCCTGGACGGTCAGCGGCACTACGTGATCGTCCACGACAGGGACCTGGCCACGGGGGCCGACGCCCCGAACAACATGGTCTCCCTGGCCGCCCGCGGGACGGTGACGGATCCGCGGTCCTGGCGCACCGTCGTCGGGCACTCGGCGACCACCAAGGTGGACGGCGCCGCCGTCACCGCCACCCACCTGGCCCTGAGCGTGCGCCGGCAGACGACCCCGCGCACCCTCGTGATGCCGCTGGCCGGGCTCGGCACGGACCAGCAGGGCCGGCCCGTGGAGCCGGACTTCGGCGAGGAACTGTACTCGTGCGAGCTGGCCGGGGCCCCCTACGAGTCGCCCTACCTGCGGCTGTCCTACACCTCCTGGGTGACGCCCTCGCAGGTGCTGGACTGGGAGGTGGGCGCCGGCGAGGCAGGGGCCCTGCACCTGCGCCGCCAGGTCGAGGTGCCCGGTTACGACCCCGAGCAGTACCTCGTGGAGCGCTGGTGGGCTCCGGCCGAGTCCACGGACCGGCGGGTCACCATCCCGCTGACCGTCATCCGGCGCCGGGACACCGAGTGGAACGGCTCCAACCCCTGCGTCGTCTACGGCTACGGCAGCTACGAGGTCTCGATGGACCCGGGACTGTCCGTGGCGCGGCTGTCCCTGCTGGACCGCGGCGTGGTCTACGTGGTGGCACACGTGCGCGGTGGGGGCGAGCTGGGCCGGGCCTGGTACGACCACGGCAAGAAACTGCACAAGAAGAACACCTTCACCGACTTCGTGGACGCCACCCGGTTCGTGGCGCAGTCCGGCTGGGTGGACCCGGACCGGATCGCCTGCATGGGCGGCTCCGCGGGCGGGCTGCTGATGGGCGCGGTGCTGAACCTGGCCCCCGAGCTGTACCGGGCGTGCGTGGCGCAGGTGCCGTTCGTGGACGCGCTGACCTCCATCCTGGACCCGGACCTGCCGTTGTCCGCCCTGGAGTGGGAGGAGTGGGGCAACCCGATCACCGACCCGGAGGTGTACCGGTACATGGCCGAGTACACGCCGTACGAGAACGTGCGGGCGGTGGACTATCCCGCCGTCGCGGCCGTGACCTCGCTGAACGACACCCGGGTGCTGTACGTGGAGCCGGCCAAGTGGGTCCAGCTGCTGCGCCGCACGGTGACCTCGGACCAGTCCACGCCGCTGGCCGCGGGCGGCTCCCCGATCGTGCTGAAGACGGAGATGGACGGCGGCCACGGCGGGGCCTCGGGCCGCTACCGGGCCTGGGAGGACCGCGCCTGGGACTACGCCTTCCTGCTCACCGCCCTCGGCGCGACCGAGCGGGTGTGAGCCGTCGCGCGGTCAGCGTCACCCCGGCGCTGGCCGCGACGACCAGCACGATCGCCAGGGTGCGCAGCAGGCCGGACTCCTGGCCCAGCAGCAGCCACCCGAACAGGGCCGCGAAGGCCGGTTCCAGGCTCAGCAGGATGCTGAACACCGCCGGCGGCAGCCGGCGCAGCGCGTTGAGTTCCAGCGAGTAGGGCACCACCGAGGACAGCAGCGCGACCAGGAGCCCCAGCCCCAGCAGCGCCGGGTCCGCGAACGCGCCGGCAGCCCCCGGTGCGCCCAGCGGGGCGACGACGGCGGTGGCGACCACCAGCGCCACGGCCAGTCCCCCGCTGCCGGGCACCAGCGCCCCCACCCGCTTGCTGGTGAGGATGTAGGCCATCCAGAACGCCCCGGCGACCAGGGCGAACAGCACGCCGACCGGGTCCAGTGCCCCGTCCCCGGAGGCACTGTCCACCGCGAGCAGGGCCATGCCCGCCAGGGCCACCGCCACCCAGAGCCCGTCCACCCAGCGCCGGGCGAGGAGGGCGGCCAGCACCAGCGGGCCCAGGAATTCGATGGAGACCGCCACCCCCAACGGGATCCGGTCGATCGCGGCGTAGAAGACACCGTTCATCGCGCCCATGGAGATCCCGAACAGGACCACCGCCGTCCACTGTGCCCGCGTCCACTCGCGGACCCGCGGACGCACGAGGCCCAGCAGCAGCACCGCGGCCAGGCCCAGCCGCAGCGTGGTCACGCCCCAGGGTCCCAGGACCGGGAACAGCTGCACCGCCACGGCGGCGCCGAACTGGAGCGAGACGCAGGCCCCGATGACCAGCACGACCCCGGTGGCCAGGGCGCGGGGCTGGACGCCGGCCGCCCGCGGCGGGGGCGCGATGATCGGCAGCGGGTTGGTCGAGGGAGTCACCCGCCCATTGTCCCCGGTCTCCTGGCGGCCCGCCGGAGTTCACCCGCAGGCAACCGGCGTTTCACGGCACGCGGCTTCACTGTGCGCATGGAGAACCACCCGGCGCCGAACCGCCGCACCCTGCTCAAGGGTGCCGCCGCGGCTGCCCTCGCCAGCACCCTGCCCACCGCCCTCACCACCGGACCGGCGGCCGCGTCCCCGGGCGTGTCCGCACGCCGTGCCGCGGCGCGCCTGACCCTGCCCTCCGGGATCCAGACCGGTGACGTCACCTCCCACTCCGCCGTCCTGTGGTCCCGCGCCTCGGGCGAGGGCCGCCTCCAGGCGGTCCTGCACGCCCTCGACGCCGACGGCGACCGCGTGCGGCCCCGGGGCCGGCGTCGTGGTCATGGAGCCGGCCGGGACGGCGAACCGATCCGCCTGCGCGGACCGTGGGCCACCGCGGACACCGACTTCACCGCGCGCATCCAGGCCCGCGGCCTGCCGTCCGGCACCGCGTTCGACCTGGAGCTGTCCTTCGAGGACGAGCACGGCCGCCGCAGCGAGCTCGGCACGGGCCGGTTCAGCACCGCACCGGGGCGCCGGTCGGACGGCGCGCAGACCTTCGTCTGGACGGCCGACACCGCCGGCCAGGGCTATGGCATCAACCCCGACGTCGGGGGCATGTTCGGCTACGAGACCATGCGCGCGTTCGACCCCGACTTCTTCCTGCACGCCGGAGACACCGTCTACGCGGACGGTCCGATCGCCGAGACCATGACGGAGCCCGACGGGACCGTCTGGCGCAACGTCGTCACCGACGAGGTGGCCAAGGTGGCCGAGACCCTGCGCGAGTTCCGCGGCCGCCACAGCTACAACCTGATGGACGCCAACGTGCGGGCCATGTACGCGCAGGTCCCGGTCATCGCCACGTGGGACGACCACGAGACCACCAACAACTGGTGGGCCGGTGAGGTGCTGGCCGATGAGCGCTACACCGTCCGGGACGTCGACACCCTCGCCGCGCGCGGTCGCCGCGCCTGGCAGGAGTACCAGCCGATCGCCGACCGCCGGGCCATGTCCCGCGGCAGCGGTTTCGAGCCGGCCCGCATCTACCGCAGGATCGAGCGCGGTCCCCAGCTGGACGTGTTCGTCCTGGACATGCGCACCCACAAGGGCGAGAACACGGACGGCATGGAACAGCACCCGACCGGGATCCTCGGCGAGGAGCAGCTCGAGTGGCTGCTGCGCGGGCTGAGGACCTCGAAGGCCACCTGGAAGGTCATCCTGGCGGACCTGCCGCTGGGCATCATCGTCCCGGACGGGAAGGGCCAGGAGTCCATCTCCAACGCCGACCACGGCCAGCCGCTCGGCCGCGAGCTCGAACTGGCCCGGCTGCTGTCCGGCATCAAGCGGCAGGGCAGCCGCAACGTCGTGTTCCTCACCGGCGACGTGCACTACTGCGCCGCCCACCACTACTCGCCCGAACGGGCCCGGTTCACGGACTTCCATCCGTTCTGGGAGTTCGTGGCCGGCCCCATCAACGCCGGGTCCTTCGGGCCGAACGAGATGGACCGCACCTTCGGTCCCCACGTGGACTTCCAGAAGGCCGGTCCGGCGATGGGATCGCCCCGCGACGGCACCGGCCAGTTCTTCGGGCGCGTGCAGGTGGCCCCGGAGGGCGAGGAGTTCACGGTCGAGCTGATCGACGCGAACGGCGAGGTGCAGTACACCCGGACGCTGACTCCGGAGCGCTGAACGCCGGCGCCCCGGATCAGGCGGGTCGGTCGGCGGTGTGATCCAGCTTCCGCAGGACCGCCTGCAGTTCGTCCTCTCCCAGGCCGTGCTGCCGCAGCAGCGCCGCCACCGACCCCGCGTCCGGCAGGGAGTCCGCGAATTCCTCCAGGGCCTGCAGCCGCCCGGTGAGGAACTCCTCCAGTTCCTCACCGGCCATGTGCCGCTCGTGGGGGTGGGGCACGGGGCTGATCCGGTGCCAGTCGTTGATGCCGCGGGCGCCGGCGTCGTACTGGGGACGGACCAGGTCACGCCGCCCGGCCAGCAACAGCAGCAGGGTGACCACGAGCCCGGTCCGGTCCCGGCCGGCCGAGCAGTGCAGCACCACCGCGCCGGGGGCCGCCGCGATCGCGCTGAACACCCGCGCCAGCCGGTCCGGGAAGTAGCGCAGGCTGGACGGGTAGTACCGCGGGTGGTTCGGGTACGGCGCACCGGCGGCGAGCGCCGGCGCCATGTACTCCACCACGTCCTGGTCCTCCACCGGGCAGTGCACGACGTCGATCCCCGCCCGGGCGGCATCGCCCACCTCGGGATCGGTGGGCCGACGGGTGCGTTCGGGCTCGTTGCGCAGGTCGATCACCGTGGTGACGCCGTCCTGGCGCAGGTGCTGCCAGCCGTCCTCGGTGAGCCATTCCTGCCGCCCCATCCGGTAGATGAGCCCCAGCACGTGGTGCGCGTTGACCGCTCCGTCCCAGTCCATGACTCCACTGTGCACCGTCCGGCCCGATTTGTCCGACTCCCCCGACCCC
Source organism: Citricoccus sp. WCRC_4 (assembly GCA_026645375.1). Lineage (GTDB taxonomy): Bacteria > Actinomycetota > Actinomycetes > Actinomycetales > Micrococcaceae > Citricoccus. Next base: position 14,135 of record JAPFFX010000072.1, read on the forward strand.
CGTTAGGGTCAACCGTCTACCATCCCAGGTGGGCGGCCGATTCACCGTCCCGGCCGCCGTCCTCCCCGGCCCCGACTCCTGCGCCCCCGGCCGCCCCGTGCGCCGGGCCTACCGCCTGGTCGGCCCTGGAACACCCCTGACGGGGTGAATCGCACAGGAAGCGACACTCGTGTCCAGCTCTGCACCACAGTCCTCCGTCCGCAATCGCTTCTCCAGGCCGAGCCGGCCGCCCCGGAAGAAGACCCCCGCGGCGGCCATCCGCAAGGCCACCGCGGCCTCCGCGCTCGGCAACGCCACCGAGTGGTACGACTACGGCGTCTACGCGGTGGCCACGGCCTACATCACCCAGCACTTCTTCCCCGGTGAGGGGGGCATGCTGCTGACGCTGGCCACCTTCGCGATCTCGTTCCTGGTGCGGCCGCTGGGCGGACTGGTCTGGGGACCCCTCGGTGACCGGATCGGGCGCAAGGGCATCCTGGCGCTGACCATCCTGCTGATGTCCGGTGCCACGTTCCTGATCGGCGTGTTGCCGACCTTCGAGCAGGTCGGCTGGCTGGCCCCGGTGCTGCTGATCGTGCTGCGCATGGTCCAGGGCTTCTCCACCGGCGGCGAATACGGGGGCGCGGCCACCTACATGTCCGAATACGCCCCGGACCGCCGCCGCGGCTTCCTCGGCTCCTTCCTGGAGTTCGGCACCCTGGGTGGCTTCGCCCTGGGCACGGCCGTCATGCTGCTCCTGGAGCTGCTGCTGTCCCCCGAGCAGATGAGCTCCTGGGGCTGGCGCCTGCCGTTCCTGCTCGCCGCCCCGATGGGCCTGATCGGGTTCTACCTGCGCTCCAAGCTGGACGACACCCCGGTGTACGAGGAGATGAACGACGACGCACCGGCCGCCGCCGAGCCGGTCGACAGCCCGTCGCTGCCGCAGCTGTTCCGCACCCACTGGAAGCCGATGCTGGTGATGACCGGGCTGGTCATCTCGGTGAACGTGGTCAACTACACGCTGCTGTCCTACATGCCCACCTACCTGGAGCAGCAGATCGGGCTGCCCGCCTCGGCCGGGCTCGCCATCATCCTCATCGGCGAGGTGGCCATGATGGCGCTGATGCCGTGGTCCGGCGGCCTCTCGGACAGGTTCGGCCGCAAGCCGTCCTGGTACTTCTCCCTGGGCGGGATCATCCTGCTGGCCATCCCCATGTTCATGCTCATGGGCATGGACGTCGGGCTGGCACTCGTCGGCTTCGCCGTGCTGGGCCTGCTGTACATCCCGCAGCTGTCCACGATCACCGCCACCTTCCCGGCGATGTTCCCCACCCAGGCGCGGTTCTCCGGCTTCGCGATCACCTACAACATCGCCACCTCGATCTTCGGCGGCACCGCCGCGCTGGTGAACGAGTGGGCCATCGGCGTCACCGGGGACGTCAGGTTCCCGGCCTACTACATGATGGCCGCCTGCGCGGTGGGCCTGGTGAGCGTGTGGTTCATGCGTGAGACCGCCGGGGCCTCCCTGCGCGGTTCGGAGATCCCCGGTGCCGTCGGCTCGGCCGTGGTCCCCGGCTCCCCCGCCGAGACGGCACTGGAGCAGGGCCGCCAGCCCGAGCAGCGGTCCATGGCGGAGCACGAGATGCTCGCCGCGGCCGTCGAGGCCCGGGAGGCCGCGGCCAGCGGCAAGGGCGGCGTGGCCCTCCACCACGACGACCATCACGAGCACGACGACGTACCGGTGGGCGCACCGGTCCACTGACCCGGCGCTCCTCGTCACTGCCCCGGCGGATCCCGAACGATCGGCCGGGGCAGTGCTGTCCGTGCGGCTGGCTAGACTCGGCCGGGTGAGCACTGCAGAACATACAGACCTCCCGGCCCGCGTCTCCGACGTCTTCGACCCCACCCGCTGGCGCGTGGTGGAGGGATTCGATCTCGAGGACATCACCTACCACCGGCAGGTCGAACGCGATGCCTCCGGCGCCGTCGTGAGGGACCTGGGCACCGTGCGGATCGCCTTCGACCGCCCGGAGGTCCGCAACGCCTTCCGCCCCGGCACCGTGGACGAGCTCTACCGCGCCCTGGACCACGCCCGGATGACCCCGGACGTCGGCTGCATCCTGCTCACCGGCAACGGCCCCTCCCCCCAGGACGGCGGGCACTCCTTCTGCTCCGGCGGGGACCAGCGCATCCGCGGCCGGGACGGTTACCGCTACGCCGAGGGCACCTCCGCCGAGACGATCGACCCCGCCCGCGCCGGCCGGCTGCACATCCTCGAGGTCCAGCGGCTGATGCGCACCACGCCCAAGCCGATCATCGCCGTCGTGAACGGCTGGGCCGCCGGCGGCGGGCACTCGCTGCACGTGGTCGCGGACCTGACGATCGCCTCTCGCCAGCACGGCAGGTTCAAGCAGACCGACGCCACCGTCGGTTCCTTCGACGCCGGCTACGGTTCGGCGCTGCTGGCCCGGCAGATCGGCCAGAAGAACGCCCGCGCCATCTTCTTCCTGGCCCGCGAGTACTCGGCCGCGGACATGGTGCAGATGGGTGCCGTCAACGAGGCCGTGGACCACGAGCGCCTCGAGGAGGTGGCCCTGGAGTACGCCGCGGACATCAACCGCCAGTCCCCGCAGGCCATCCGGATGCTGAAGTTCGCCTTCAACCTCGCCGACGACGGGCTCTCCGGCCAGCAGGTCTTCGCCGGCGAGGCGACCCGCCTGGCCTACATGACGGACGAGGCCGTGGAGGGACGGGACGCGTTCCTGCAGAAGCGCGATCCCGACTGGTCCGGCTTCCCGTACTACTTCTGATGCCGCTGACCGACACCGGGCTCGACCACGCCCGGCGCGCGCTGGCCGCCGCGCTGGACGGGTCAGGGCCGCCGGTGGAGTTCACGGCGGATGGGCGGGTGCTCCCCCGCCCCGAGGCCACGGACCCCTCGCGCGGGGGCTCGGCCGGCGTCGTCGCGGTGGTGCGGACCTCCGGGTCCACCGGCGCGCCCAAGCAGACCCTGCTCACCCGCGAGGCCCTGGCCGCCTCCGCCGCCGCGACCGCCGCGCGCATCGGCGGCGAGGGGCAGTGGCTGCTGGCGGTCGGGCTGCAGTTCGTGGCCGGCCTGGCCGTGCTCTCCCGTTCCCTGCAGGCCGGGACCACGCCCGTGCCCACCGCCCCCGGGCCGTTCACCGCCCGTGGCTTCGCCGAGGCCGTGGACCGGCTGGAACGCGGCACCGGTTTCCGCGCGGTCTCCCTGGTCCCCACCCAGCTCGCCCGCCTGCTCTCCCCCGACGCCGGCCCCGACCGGCTGGCGCTCGATGCGCTGCGCACCTTCGATGCCGTGCTGGTCGGCGGCGCCCGGGTGCCCGACGCCGTGCGCGCCGCGGCCGCGGACGCACGCATCACCCTGCACCTGACCTACGGGATGAGCGAGACCTGCGGCGGGTGCGTCTACGACGGCGTCCCGCTCGAGGGCGTCACCGCCGAGGTCGTCCAGGGTGCCGACGGTGACACCCCCCGGTTGCGGCTGTCCGGGCCCATGGTCGCCGCCGGCTACCTCGACGACCCCGGCCGCACGGCCGAGCACTTCGGGACGGGCGCCGACGACGACCCGGCGCGGCGCTGGTACCTCACCGAGGACACCGGCACCGTCCAGGGCGCACCCGGCCGCCAGCTCCTCACCGTCACCGGCCGCGTGGACGACGTCATCATCACCGGTGGGGTGAAGGTCTCCGCCGCCCAGGTCCAGGGGGTGCTGGAGTCCCTGCCCGGCGTCCGCGCCGCCTTCGTGGGCGGGATGCCCGACGACGAGTGGGGACAGCGCGTCTGCGCCGCCGTGGCGACGGACGGGACCTGGGACGAGGGCGCCGCCCGCGGCGCGGTGCGGGCGGCGCTGGGACCGGCCGCGGCACCGAAGGACTGGCTGGTGCTCGACGCGCTGCCGCTGCTGCCCAACGGCAAGACCGACCGGCAGTCACTCCTGGCACGCTTCCGGACGTAGTGCAGCCCCTGGGTTGCCGCCCTGGCCGATGACACCCGCCGCCTGCAGCGCATCCAGCGCGGCGGCGAGGTGGGAGAATGGGCCGCTGGACTCACCGCCCCGATGGAAGGACCCGCCCTATGGCCACCGCCGCCCAGTGGATCGAAGGCGCGCGACTGCGCACCCTGCCGATGGCCATCGCCCCGGTCATGATCGGGTCCGCCGCGGCGGCCGAGCTCGGGGGGTTCCACCTCGGCCGGGCGGTGCTCGCCCTCGTCGTGGCCCTGGCCCTGCAGGTCGGCGTGAACTACGCCAACGACTACTCGGACGGCATCCGCGGCACCGACGACGTTCGGGTGGGCCCGCTGCGCCTGACCGGCTCGGGGGCCGCACCGGCCGCCACGGTCAAGGCCGCGGCCTTCGCCTGCTTCGGGGTGGCCTGCCTCGCCGGCCTGGCGCTCGTCGCGTGGGCGGGCACCTGGTGGATGATCGCCGTCGGGGTCCTGGCGGTGGCCGCCGCCTGGTACTACACGGGCGGCAGGAAGCCCTACGGCTACCTCGGGCTGGGCGAGGTGTTCGTGTTCATCTTCTTCGGGCTGGTGGCCGTGCTGGGCACCACCTACACGCAGGCGCTCGCGCTCTCCGGCCCGGCCTGGGCCGGTGCCGTGGGCTGCGGGCTGCTCTCCACGGCCCTGCTGATGGCCAACAACGTCCGGGACATCCCCACGGACCGCGAGACGGGCAAGAGGACGCTGGCGGTCCGCCTGGGCGACACCGCGGCCCGGTGGTCCTACGTGGTGATGGTGGCGGTCGCCGTGCTCCTGCCGCTGCTGTTCACGGGCGAGCACCCGTGGCTGTGGCTGGTCCTGCTGGCCGGCGCGGTGGCCGTGCGCCCCTCGCTGACCATGCTGAACGCCACCGAGCGGCGCGACCTGATCCCGGTGCTGAAGCTCACCGGCATCCTGGGCCTGGTCTACGCCGTGCTGTTCAGCGTGGGACTGCTGCTGTGACTAGCGCTGGTCGTCCCTGGGCTGCTCCGGGTCGAAGTACCGGCCCTCGGTGTAGGCGTCCTCGACGTCCATGTCCGCCTGCTCGGTCTTGCCCCGGTCCGCCCGGCCGCGGCTGCGTCCCGTCCACGCGTTCGCCACGTCCTGGGACGCACCGGTGCGCAGGTCGTTGAAGAACAGGTAGCCGGCGGCCAGGGCGATGACGGCCGCGGCGATGGTGGAGAACACCCAGCCGAGGTTGAGCAGCATGCAGGCACCCCAGACCACGAAGAAGATGGCCAGGCGGATCAGGGCATACTTGAGCAGACGCACCCCGGTAGTCTACCGGGGTCCGTAGAATGGATGCATGCCCCGCTTCCTGATCCCCCTCGGCATCGTCGCAGTCGGCGTCATCGTCTATGCGTTCATCGAGTGCCTGATGACCCCGAAGCACCAGGTGCGGGCGTTCCCCAAGGCCGCCTGGATCCTCATCGTCCTGCTCATACCGCTGATCGGCGCGTTGCTGTGGCTGTTCCTCGGCCGGGTCCGGTCCCGTCGCAACGGCGGCGCCGCGGGCGGCCGTCCCGCCGCACCGCGCCGGCCCTCCTCCCCCGACGACGACGCCGCCTTCCTGCGCCAGCTCGACGTCCAGCGCCAGCAGCAGGCCCGCAAGGCCGAGCTGGACCGCCGTGAGGCTGAGCTCAAGGCCCGGGAACAGCAGAAGGACGGTCGCTCGGAACAACCCGAGGACGGCGGTCCCGCCTCGTCCTGAGCGGGGGAGTCCTCCCCGTCGCCACCCCTGCCGTCGCCGGCGGACTGACCCTTACTCCGGGATGCCCGCGTAGGAGTGCAGGCCCGGGAAGTAGGTGTTGACGATGGTGAAGTTGAACACCAGTGCGGCGAAGCCGATGATCGACAGCCACGCGGCGCGTTCCCCGGTCCAGCCGCGGGTGGCGCGGGCGTGCAGGTAGCCGGCGTAGATCACCCAGATCACGAAGGTCCAGACCTCCTTGGTGTCCCAGCCCCAGTACCGGCCCCAGGCCTGCTCGGCCCAGATGGCCCCGGCGATCAGGGTGAAGGTCCACATCACGAAGCCCACGGCGTTGATCCGGTAGGACCAGTTCTCCAGGCTCAGCGCCGAGGGCACCAGCTGCATGAACGCCGGCCGCGTCGAGCCCCCGGCCCGGATGCGGGCCTCGCGGCGGTGCTGGATCAGCTGCAGCACGCTCATCGAGAAGGTCAGGGTGAACAGCGCCGAGGCCAGCACGGCGATCGAGACGTGGATGACGATCCACGGGGACTGCAGCGCCGGCTGCAGGTGCGCCAGCGGGGTGGGGAAGCCGATCGTGGCGGCGCACATCATGATCACCACCAGCCCGGCCACGAAGGTGCCCAGGAAGCGGATGTCCTTGCGGATCAGGAACAGCAGGTAGACCGCGGCCACCAGCAGCGCCCCGGTGGTGCAGAACTCGTACATGTTCCCCCACGGCACCCGGTGCGCGGCCATCCCGCGCGCGATCACCGCGAACGCGTGCAGCGCGACGCCGATGACCATCAGCGCCACCGCGACGTTGGCCACCGGGCGCCGGGCGGTGCCCAGGTAGTCCATGTCCTCGTCCACCAGCTCCGGTCCGGTCCCCGCGCCCGCGGTGCCCGCCGTCGGGCCCTGGCCAGGGGGTACGGTCCCGACGCCGGCGCCCACCAGTTGGCCTTCCGGCTGGCGGGCGGTGTCCGCGGCCAGTTCGGCCTCGAGCGCGCGGATGGTCTTGGAGGAGTTCGCCATGTCCAGGGCGAACAGGATGAAGGCGGCGGCGTAGACGAGCGCGGCGATCAGCATGAACAGATCGCTGTAGCTGGCCAGCTGCAGGTTGATGGGCTGCATCGATTACTCCGGTCGGTTCTGGGGGTCCACGGGTGCGACCACGGGCCACATCCGTTCGAATTGGCGGCGCAGCGCGAGGTTCTCCTCGCGCAGGCCGAAGTCCTCGCCGCGGGCCAGCAGCCCGTACTCCACCATGGTGGACCCGTCGGGGCCGGTGGTGCCACGGACCCAGGCGCGGCGGCGGCGCACGAACAGGCTCACGATCAGGGCCACGAGGGCGAGGATCGCGAAGAAGCCGACGCCCCACTTGCCCGGGTCGTGGTGGATGTCCAGGCCCACGTAGCGCTTCACGCCGTCGAAGCTGATGGAGCCCTTGCCCTCGGGCAGTTCGTAGGACTCGCCCGGGGTCAGCGTGATGCCGCCGGCATCCACGCTCCGGGAGTTCAGCTCCGTGAGGTCGTCCGTGTCCAGCACGTAGACGTTCTGCGGCACGCCCTCGTCCAGGCCGAGGTCACCGTAGTAGGAGTTCAGGTTCAGCTCGGGCTTGTACAGGTCCGGGTCGATCGAGACCGCCACCCCGTCCTCACCCGTGTACGCGGTGGGCAGGAAGAAGCCGACGAAGCCGAGCTGCTCGGGTTGTGCGTCAGGGGCCTTGATGACCAGCAGGGAGGTGTAGACCTGGTCCTGGACCTGCGCCACGACCGGCCCCTGGTAGGCGATGTCCCCGTTGCCGTCCCGCACGGTGATCTCCGGGGCGTAGCCGTTGCCGACCAGGTAGACGCGGGTGTTGTGGATGTCCAGCGGGTGGTTGACCTTCAGGATCCGCTCCTGGGGCTCCCCGTCGGTGCCGTCCTGGACCTCCATCACCGCGGTGAAGTCCAGCGGCTGGCCGTAGTGCGTCTGCGACTCGCGGTCGAAGACGGCGTCGAAACTCTTCAGGGACATCGAGAACGGCACCAGCCGGTCCTCGGAGAACGCGCTGCCGGGGGTGAACGAGTCGTAGGCGACCAGCGTGTTGGCGAAGCCCTCCCCCTCGACGAGGACCTTCTGCCCGCTGTAGCTCAGCAGCGAGCCGACGGCCATGAAGGCCAGCACCCCGATCAGGGACAGGTGGAAGACGATGTTGCCGATCTCCCGCACGTAGCCGCGCTCGGCGCCCACGGAGGCGCCGCCGTCGGGCTCCTCGCGCACCTCCACGCGGTAGCCGCGCTTGCGCAGGTACGTCGCGGCCTGGTCCACGGCCGCGGCCGGGGACGGGCCCGCGGGCTCCAGCATCACGGTGCCGTGCTCGGGCAGCCGGGACAGCCGGCGCGGGGTGCGCGGCGGGGCCGCACGGAGCACCTTGGCGTGCTTGACGGCGCGCGGGAACACGCAGCCGATGAGCGAGACGAACAGCAGCAGGTAGATCGCCGAGAACCAGACCGAGGAGTAGACGTCGAACATCTGGAACCGGTCCAGCCACTCCCCCAGCACCGGGTTCTGCTCGAGGTAGTCCTGGACGATCTCCGGACCGGCCGGTCGCTGCGGGAACAGGGAGCCGGGCACCGCGGCGACGGCGAGGATCAACAGCAGCATCAGCGCGGTGCGCATGGAGGTCAGCTGGGTCCACATGAACCGCAGCGTGCCGGTGAAGCCCAGGGAGGGCAGTTCGACCTCGGGCTTCTGGGGCCGGTCCTCCCGGGTCCGTTCGTCCCGGGCGACCCTCACGTTGTCCTGCTGGCTCAAATCGGCAGCCTCACTTCGTTGGCGAACCAGGTCTGCAACTGCACGACCCAGTCATTCCACAGCCCGCTGACCATGAGCGCGCCGAGCACGATCAGCAGTCCCCCGCCGATGCGCATCACGGCCACGCGGTGGGTGCGGAAGAACGCGAGCGCGCCCATGCCGCGGCGCAGCCCGAGGGCGATCAGCAGGAACGGCACCCCCAGGCCCAGGCAGTACACGAACGCCAGGAAGGCGCCCTTGCCGGGGTTCGTGGACCCGGCGGTGGACATCGCCAGCACGGCGGCCATGGTCGGGCCGATGCAGGGCGCCCAGCCCAGGCCGAACGTCATCCCGAGCACGGGCGCGCCCCACAGCCCCGCCTTCGGCTGGGCGTGGATGCGGCGGTCCTGCTGGAAGACGGTGAGCCCGCCCATGAACACCACGCCGAGCACCATCACGACGACGCCCAGCACCCGGGTGAGCCACTCGCCGTCGCCCTGGAGCCAGATGGTGACCTGGGAGAACACGATGCCCACCAGGACGAAGACGACCGAGAACCCGAGCACGAACAGCCCGATCCCGGCGAGCATCCGCCCGCGCCTCTGGTCCTGCAGGTCGGCCCCGGTCAGGCCGGTGACGTAGCCCAGGTAACCGGGGACCAGGGGCAGGACGCAGGGTGAGAGGAAGGAGACGAGCCCGGCCAGCAGGGCGACGGGCACGGCCAGCAGCAGCGAGCCGTCCATGACGATCTCGGCGAAGGGGTTGACGGTGGCGGCCTGCAGCATGGAGGGGATCAGGCCTGCTCGTCCACCACGGTGGTGATCAGGCTCTTGAGCGTGGAGGGCTCGGCCACGCCGAGGATCCGGGCGGAGACCCGGCCCTGGCGGTCCAGCACGATCGTGGTCGGCACGGCCTGCGGGGGGACGTAGTCGGTCATGGCCAGCAGCACCTGGCCGCCGCGGTCCTCCAGGGACGGGTAGGTGATCCCGAAGTTGCGCTCGAACGCCTCCGCGGTGGCCGCGGTGTCCCGGACGTTGACGCCCACGAACCGCACGCCGGCGGGGTCGAACTGCTCATGCAGGGCCTGCAGGTCCGGGGCCTCGATGCGGCACGGCGCGCAGGCGGCGTACCAGAAGTTCAGCACGGCCGGCTGCCCGGCCAGGTCGGCGGCGTCGAGGGTCTCGCCGGAGAAGAGGGTGGAGGTGAACCGCACGGGCTCGCCGCGTTCCCCGGCGGCGATCTCCAGCACGGATCCGTCCCCGGCGATGTAGTTCTTGCCGTCCGCGTTGCCGGCCTGTGCGGCCAGCGGGTCGTCCGCGTTGGAGCAGGCCGCCAGCACCGGCAGGGCCGCGAGACCGGCGAGCCCGGCCAGCACGTTGCGTCGGCTCAGTGCGGGTCCTCGGGCGTCACGGGGCTGGTGCAGGGCTGTCATGGGTACTCGGGGAACTTCCATCGGGGGCGGGGGCTTCCCATGGATTCTACCGGTCGTAGTAGAAGCTGGTGGAATCCTGTGATTCGGCCGATGCCGGTCAGGCGCCGGGCAGGCTGCTGGCCTGGGCGAGCAGGGCCGCGTTCGGCTCCCGGTACTCGATGCGCGGGACGGGCCGGCCGGCGTCGAAGTGCAGCGACGTGATGGAGGTCAGGGTGCACTCGCGCTGGCGGGGGTCGTGCCACAGCGGCTTGCCCTCGACCGAGAGCCGGGTCACCCAGATCGGCAGCTGGTGGGAGACGATGATCGCCTCGGCACCGGCACCGTCCTGTTCCACGGCACGGTCCCGCAGGTCCTGGATCGCCTCGGCCATCCGGGCCACCTGCGCGCGGTACGGCTCTCCCCAGGACGGGCGCAGGGGGTTGACCAGTAGCGGCCAGTACCGGGGGTTCCGCAGCCGGCTGCCCACGCGCGAGAGCCCCTCGAACCGGTTCATGGCCTCCAGGACCCGGTCGTCGGTGCCGATGTCCAGGCCCAGGGCCGCTCCGATCGGCACGGCGGTCTCCTGGGCCCGCTGCAACGGTGAGGCGACGAGCAACGCCGGGGCGCGGCCGGTGCGCTCGGCCTGCTGCGTGAACCAGTCGGCCACGTCGGAGGCCATGCGCTGGCCGAGCTCGGAGAGGCCGTAACCCGGGATCCGTCCGTAGAGGACCCGGTCCGGGTTGTGGACTTCTCCGTGGCGGACGAGGTGGACGGTCGCGACTGGCATGCGTCCAGTCTGGCAGACGCCGGCAGCCCGTTCCGCCAGCCGATCCCCAGCCAGTGGCATTACCGTTGTGGACAGACTCCCGCGATCACGCCACGCCCAGGAAGGCACCCCCATGACCGAGCAGAACCGCCCCGACCAGCCCGACCCCGGACAGCCGCAGCCGGGCCAGCCCCAGCCGGGTCAGCCGCAACCGGGTCAGCCGCAACCGGGTCAGCCGCAACCGGGACAGCCGCTCGAGGATGCCGCCGGCCAGCCACGGTACGGCGTGCGGCTGACCCCGGAGCAACTGGCCCAGCACCAGTCCCAGCAACCGTCGCCCGGTGCGCAGCAGGGCGATCCTCATCAGCCGGGCCAGCCGGGGTACCCGGCGCCCGCCTACGGCCAGCCCCCTTACGGCCAGCCGGGCCAGCCCGCCCAGCAGGCGCCCTACCCCTACGGCCAGCCGGGCCAGCCCCCTTACGGCCAGCCCGCTTACCCCCAGCAGCCCTACGGCTACCCGGTGCAGGGGCAGCAGCCGATGGGTCCGGTCCAGAGGCCGAAGGAGATCGACCGTTCGTACTGGCTGATCCTCGCGGCCGGTCTCGCCTTCCTCGTCATCGAGCTGTTCGCGGCGTTCTCGCCGGCCATGGGCCTGACGCCCGAGATGGTCGATGAACTCGAGTCCCAGTTCCGGGCCGCCGGAATGACGGTGGACATCAACGAGCTCATGGATTCCGTGCGGGTGATGGCGATCGTGTTCACGGTGCTCATCGCGGGCCTGTACTGGCTGATTGCGGCGGGCATCCGGAAGGGGTCCAACGTCGCCCGCATCTTCGGCACCATCTTCGCGGCGATGTCCTTGCTGTCGGCCTTCGGCCTGGGCATCATCTACGTGGCCCTGGGTGTGGTGGGCATCGTGTTCGCCTACCTGCGCCCGTCGAACGAGTACTTCCGCGGCAAGGCCTGGGAGAAGGCCCTCCGCCGCTGAGGCAGACCTGCCGGTCGGTGCCTGTGCCCGGCAGGGCGGCCCTACTCCTCGTCCAGGGCAGCCTGGTGGAACGCCAGGATCTGCAGCTCGGTGGACAGGTCCACGGCCCGGACGGAAACGCCCTGCGGGACGGTCAGCTCCACGGGGGCGAAGTTCAGCACCCCCTGGATCCCGGCAGCAACCAGACGGTCCGCCAGGGACTGTGCGGCGTCAGCGGGCACTGCCAGGATCGCCAGCCGGGCACGGGCATCGGACACCACGTCCTCGAGGTCGTCCATCGACCGGACCACGCTGGGACCGCGGGCTTGGCCGATCACCCGGGGGTCGGCGTCGAGCACGGCACAGATGCGCAGCCCCCGCTCGACGAAACCGTCATACCCGGCCAGCGCCGACCCCAGGTGACCGGCGCCGACGAGGACGACGGGCTGGTCCTCGGCCAGTCCGAGGACCTGGCTGATCGCCCGTTGGAGGGCCCCCACCGGGTAACCGACCCCCGGCCGCCCCAGGTGCCCGAGCCCGGCCAGGTCGCGACGGACCAGGGGCGAACCGACACCGGTCCGCTCGGCCAGCACGACGGAGGACACCCGGGTGGCCCCCTCGGCGGCCAGGGCGGCCAGGGCACGCAGGTAGACCGGCAACCGCCCCACGGTGCGGCGGGACAGCGAGGGTCCGGCGGTGCGGGCCTCGGGACCGGACCCGGTGGGAGGTCCCCCGGTCACGGGCGGTCCGCCCCCAGCAGGCGTGCGAGACGGACCGGGTCGATGCGCCAGAAGTCGCGCTGGACGCCGTCCACCATCAGGACCGGGATCTCCTCGGCATGGCGCGCGGCCAGGTCCGGGTGCCCGGCGATGTCCACCTCCCGCCAGGGCACCCCCAGCCGGCCGCAGACCTCGTCGACCACGGCGATCGCGTCGGCGCACAGGTGGCAACCGTCCTTGACCAGCAGGACCACATCAGGGGAACTCTTCACCCAGTCATCGTAGGCAGACGCAACGGGGCCGTCCTGCCTTGCGGCGGGACGGCCCCGGACCTGAGCGAGAACTCAGCTCACTTCTTGTTGCGGCGCTGGTGGCGGGTCTTGCGAAGCAGCTTGCGGTGCTTCTTCTTGGACATACGCTTACGGCGCTTCTTGATCACAGAACCCATAGGGAAACCTCTTGCTTGGTTGGTGAACCGGCAGCAGACGACTGCTGACGATCCGGCGTCATAGGTCAAAACGTTCCCTAACACCTTACCCTGACACGGGCTCGGGGAACGAACCCGATGCATTGGGGGGGCGGCGATCAGGCGCGGTGGTCCTCCGTGCCGGTGACAGGGACCTGCGTGGTCCCGGTCTGGAGGATCTCCTCCACGGCGGCCTGGGGCACTCGATACGAACGGCCGAACCGGACGGCGGGGAGTTCACCGGCGTGGATCATGCGGTAGACGGTCATACGGGACACCCGCATCATCTCCGCCACCTCCGTGACGGTCATGAA
>JAPFFX010000079.1 GCA_026645375.1 Citricoccus sp. WCRC_4
GTGACGGCCGAGAGCACGGTGAACACGACCAGGGTGAGGCGGGGGTTCCACTTGGTGGTCAGCGCGCCATAGAGCAGGGACCCGAAGGTGCCGCCCATGGTGAGCATGATGCCGCCGATGATGCCCTGCTGTTCGGACATCCCGGACTCGACCAGCAGCTTGGGGGTCCAGGAGTTGGCGAAGTAGAAGCCGAACATGATGAGGAAGAACGCGGCCCACAGCAACAGCGTCGACGTCCGGTAACGGCGCTCCAGCAGTCCGGTGCTCCCGGCACCACGGTGAGAGATGCTCGCCGGACGCCCCAGGCCGAAGGAACCGGGCTGGCCGATGCGACGAGCGATGCTGTCCAGCTTGGCCTGGGCGTTGCGCGGCTGCCTCGAGCGCAGGAAGTCCACCGACTCGGGAACGAAGGCCAGGACGAGCAGCACGGCGAAGACGGTGAGCAATGCCCCGACGAAGAACACGCTGCGCCAACCGAACGCCGGGATCAGCTGGGTGGCCCCCATGCCGCCGAGGGTTGCGCCCACCCCGTAGCCGGCGGTGAAGATACTGACCGCCATGCCGCGGTGGCGCCAATTTGAGTACTCGCTGACGATCACGGTGACCGTGGCCAGGATGCCGCCGATGCCCAGTCCGGTCACCACGCGCCATGCGCCCAGCTCCAGGGCGGATCCGGCCGTAGCCGAGAGGGCCAGTCCGAGCGCGTTGACAGTCAAGGCGGAGATCAATAGCTTCTGCCGGCCGAAACGGTCGGCCATGGGACCCACCACGAGGGAGCCCACGGCCATACCGATGAGGCCGGTGCTCAGCAGCGTGCCGAGTTCACCGCCGCTGAGGCCGAATTCCTCGGTGACGGAGGTCGCGGTGAAGGCCATGGCCAGGACGTCGTAGCCGTCAAGGGCGTTGAGAAAAGTCGCTACGGCGACGAGCAGCCACTGGTAGGCGGACATGCGGCTGGTTTCGATGGCCTGTTTGAGGTCCCTGTTGTCGGCCGCGGCCTGGTGGGGCGGGGTGGGGTGCGTGTGGGGGGTCTGGGACTCCACGAATGTTCCTTGTCTGGTGGGTGTCTGGTGGTTCGGCGGCCGGGCCGGGTGGGAGACCCGGCCGCTCAGGTGACGGCGATGGTCAGGAGACGTCGATGGTCAGGACGGCGGGGCCGGTTGTGCTGGTCGCGCGTCCGCAGACGGCCCGCGAGACGCAGGCGCACATCGTCTTGTTGGCGTGTTTCTGGCGATCTGAGTGGAACACGTCCCGGTGGTGATCTGCCCGTCGAGCTGGAGGATCTTGACCTGGCAGATCCCGCATTCACCCTTGCGGCAGTCGGACATCATCTCCACGCCGTCTCGCTCCAAGGCCTCCAGGAGCGACTCGTCCGGGCCGACGACCGTCTCGACATCCAGTCGGGGGATGCGCACCCGGAACGGCTCCGGGTCGAACCAGCCGCTGTTGCCGAACGTCTCGTAGCGCAGGTTGGTCTGGTCGAGGTCAGTGGCGGCCCAGGCCCGGCGGACCGCGTCCATGAGACGGATGGGACCGCACATGTAGAGCTCGGTGCCGTGGTCGATTCCATCCACCAACGCCTGCACGTTGAACCGTCCGTCGGTGTCGTCAGCGTGGATCGTGACCCGGTCCCCGTGCTCGGCGATCAGTTCGTCGGCATAGGCCATGGCCTCGCGATTCCGGCCCACGAAGACCACGCGGTACTCGGCCTTGACTCGCTTCAGGACCCGGGCCATGTTCACGATGGCCGTCACGCCGATGCCGCCGGCCAGCAGCACGTAGCGTTGCGCGCCGATCCGCAGCGGGAAGTTCTGCTGGGGCGTGGTGATCCTCAGCCGGTCACCGGTGGCGAGGGTGTGCATGAACGTCGATCCACCGCGAGAGTTGGGCGTGTGGAAGACGCTGAGCGAGAGTTCGGAACCGTCCTCGGTAGCGTCCACCACCGAGTAGGACCGCTGGTGCTCGGCGCCGTCGATGATCACGCGGACATCGACGTGTTCACCGGGTCGGACGGTCTGCGGCCGCTCGGGACGCACGATGATGCGGCGGATGCGCTCGGCGACGTCGGTGGTGGCGACGACCACGGCGTCCTGCCAGGCGCTCGAGGCTGCACTTCCCATGATCAGCGCCCCCGGACCTGGACGGGAACGCCGGTGACTGACGTCGGACGCTTCCCGGCCGGAGCCGCGGCGGGGCGGCCCTCGGCCGCCAGGGCCTTCTCGATGATCCGGCGCACCCACATGCCGCCGGAGTCGATGTTCAGGCTGTAGAACTCGTAGTCCGGGTTGGCGTCAATGGCCTCCTGCTGGGCCTTGAGCATGGCCTCGTCCTCACCGAAGACGCCATCCACGCCGTCACGCAGCTGGATGGTGATGAGCTGGCTGTCCAACCGGTAGTTGCGCATGAAGGCCCAGAAGTAGTGGGAGGAGCGGTCCGTCTTCGGGGTGATGGTGTTCATGACGAAGCCGTTCACGCCCTGGGAGCGGTCGCCCTCGGGTGCGCCGGTGCCGGCCTTGGCCACGCCGACATCGATGCGGATCGTGGAGGGGTATTCGTAGTGGATGATCTGCCAGCGGTCGACCTTGCCCTCGAAGCCCGGGAACTTGTCTCGCATGTTCTTCAGCCAGAACGGCGGGGCGTCAATGTTGTACATCCAGCGGGTGACCGTGACGGTGCGGTCGGTGTGGGTGACCTCGAAGTCGGATTCGCTCAGTTCCTCCTGGCCGATGGAACTGGCGTGGACGAACTCCTCGTGGGTGAGGTCCATGAGGTTGTCGAGGATCAGCTGGTAGTTGCAGTCGGCGTCTATGGTCAGTCCGTCGCCGGCCCAGTCGGGGCTGTCCATCTGGAACATGTCCGGGACCAGGTCCGGATCGGCCTGGGTGGGATCACCCAGCCAGACCCAGACGTAGCGGTAGCGCTCCACCACCGGGAAGGACGGGACGACGGCGGAGGGATTCACGGTCTCCTGGGCCGGCATCTTCGTGCAGCGGCCTGCCGAGTTGTACTCCAGCCCGTGGTAGGGGCACTGGATCCCGTCCCGCCCGACGAGCTTGCCCTGGGACAGCGGGGCCAGGCGGTGCCAGCACGCGTCGGCCAGGGCCACGGCCTTGCCGTCCTGGGTGCGGTAGAGGGCGAGCGGACGCTTGGCGATGGTGCGGGCCAAGATGCCCTTCGACGTGACCTCGTGGTCCCATGCGGCGACGTACCAGGCATCGAGAGGGTGGTTGAAGATCGTCGCCGAGGTGGTGGCTCCCTCGGTGTTCACCGCGCCCGTGGGGGCCAACGGCGTGGGTCTGCTGGTGGGGGCGTTGATGGTGGCAGTCATGGTGACTCCTTGCGGACGGTGCCTGGTGTGCGGCGAGGCCTGTCAGGAACAAATAACTCTGTCCTGAGGTATTTGAGCGAGCGAACTAACTGAGGACTGAGTTAGTTGGTAATGTGGATCACCATAAGGGCAAGTGCTCCAGTTGCCAAGTGCGTCATGTCACACGGGGGTTGTGTTTCGATGAGTCTGCGCCATGCTCTGCTGGCACTGCTGTCCGCCGGCCCCCTGACCGGGTACGACGCGAGTCGGCAGTTCGCTTCCTCGGTCGGTCACGTGTGGCATGCCCTGGATTCGCAGATCTACCCGGAGCTGCGCAAGATGCAGGCCGAGGGTCTGTTGACCGCGCGCCAGGTCCCGTGGGGTAGCAAAGGCGCCAAGAAGACCGAGTATTCCGTCTCCCCGGACGGCTACGAGGTGTTGAAGGCATGGCAGCGAGAGCCGTTGTCCTATGTTCCCGTCCGCGACCCGGCGCGGCTGAAGGCCGCCTATTTCGAGTGGGCGGAGCCGCAGGACGCAGCACGACAGCTGGAATCCCATATCGCTCACTTCGAGGAGCAGCGCCATCTGGCGCAGCAGGTCATCGAGGAGATCCGCAGCAGCGCCCAGCCCACCCTCGAACGTCGCCTGACAGGGGTTTCCCCGCTAGAGCGGGAGCGCATCATCCGGTTCAAGGAATTCGCCCACGAGGGAACGATCGCCCAGGCCGACCAGGAGATCGCCTGGGCCCGCCGAGGGCTGGAGCTACTGGACGAACTGGGTGAACCGG
>JAPFFX010000086.1 GCA_026645375.1 Citricoccus sp. WCRC_4
GACGCCTCCCGCGCCCTCAGCCCGGACACCGCAGACACCCCGGACGCCGAAGACGCCGCGGACGCCGCGGCCGAGAACGAGGACTGACCCATGTCCCTGACCACCCAACACCGCACCCGACGCCCCGCCCCGTCACCCTCCGCCCCGCCGCCGACGGACCCCGCATCGGTTCCCGCGTCGGATCCCGCGACCGGACCGGATCGCCCACCCCGCGGCAACCGGCGGTCACCGGCCGCACTCGCCGTCGCCGTCGGCCGCAAGACCCTCGGGGCCGTGTTCGTCGTGTGGGCGGCGGCCACCATCACGTTCCTCATCCAGGTGCTGCTGCCCGGCGACCGCGCCACCCTGTTGCTGAACCAGCAGACCGGCCAGGTCCAGGAGCGCACCCCGGAGGAGCTCGCACCGATCAACGAGGCGTTCGGCTTCGACGACCCGCTGGTCGCGCAGTACCTGGACTTCCTGGGTGGCCTGCTGCGCGGTGACCTGGGGATCTCCTACACCCTCTACCAACCGGTCACCACCGTGATCGGCGACCAGATCGCGCCCACCGTGGTGCTGACCTTCACGGCCCTGGCCATCGCCTGGGCGCTCGCCGTGGTGCTCCTGGTGCTCACCGCCCGGCGCACCCCCTGGGTCTCGAGGGTCTTCTCCGGGCTGGAGTCCACGGCGGCCGCGCTGCCGCAGTACTGGCTCGGGATCATCCTGCTGGTGGTCTTCGCCCTGTGGCTCGGGATCCTCCCCGTGGTCTCGGGCAGCGGCCCGGCCGGCCTGGTGCTGCCGGCCCTGACGCTCGGCATCCCGCTCGCCGGTTTCCTCGCCCAGGTGATGCGCACCGAGTTCGAACGCACCCTGGACGCCCCCTTCGTCCTCACCGCCCGCGCCCGGGGCATGTCCGACGGCGGCGTGAGACTGCGCCACGTGCTGCGCCACTCCCTGCTGCCGGGGTTGAGCCTGACCGGGTGGGCGGTCGGCGCCCAGTTCTCCGCGGCCGTGATCGCCGAGAACGTCTTCGCCCGCCCCGGCCTCGGCCGGGTCCTGGTCACCGCGGTCAACGGCCGCGACCTTCCGGTGGTGTGCGGCGTGGTGATGCTCGTGGCCGTGATCTACGTGATCGCCAACCTGCTGGTGGACGCCGCCTACATCCTCGTCGACCCCCGCCTGAAGGAGGCAGCATGAGCACCACGCCCCTGACCCCCGCAACCGCCGGCCGGGGGACTGCCCCTGGCGGGCCGGCGACGTCCGCCCCGGGCCACGGCACCGCGCACCGCACCGTTCGCAGGACCGTGTCCCGGCGCCGCGTGCCGGTCACCGTCTGGGTCGCCGGCGCGTTCGCCGTGCTGCTGGTGATCGCCTCGTTCGCCCCCGCACTGCTGGCCACGGCGGACCCGCGGGCCATCGACCTGGACGCCCCGCTGGCCCCGCCGGGCGGGGACCACTGGTTCGGCACGGACCAGTCCGGCCGGGACCTCTACACACGGATCGTCCACGGCACCGGATCCTCCCTGTTGATCGGCCTGGGCGCCACCGGCGTGGGGGTGGGACTGGCCGTGGTCCTCGGGTCCTGGGCCGCGCTCGGTGGCCGCTGGGCGGACGCGATCATCGGCCGCGGCATCGAGGTGCTGTTCGCCTTCCCGATCCTGCTGCTGGCCATGGTGTTCATCGCCGTCTACGGGCCGTCCGTGCAGACCCTCATCCTGGCCGTCGGCCTGGGCATCGCCCCCGGCTACGCCCGCATGGTGCGGGCCCAGGTGATGTCCGTGCGCCGCTCCGGCTACGTCCAGGCCGCCCGCGCGCTGGGCCACCACCCGGCGAGGATCCTCACCCGGCACGTGCTGCCCAACGCGCTGCGCCCGCTGCTGGCGGTGCTGACCCTGGGCATCGGCCAGTCCATCGTCTGGGCCTCCGGCCTGGCGTTCCTCGGCTTCGGCGTGGCCCCGCCGTCACCGGAATGGGGTGCCCTGCTGGAAGCCGGGCGCCCCTACATCACCGCCGCCTGGTGGCTGGAGATCATCCCGGGCCTGGCCGTCCTGGCCACCGCCCTGACCGCCACCGTCCTGGGCCGCCACGTGGAGTCCACCCTCGAAGGAGACCGCTCATGAACGCCTTGATCGACACCGTCATCCCCGCCCTGGCCCCCGCCGGGTCCGAACGGTCCGCCACCGGCCCGGAGACCACCGTCCCCGCCGGAACCACCGCGGACGCCGGCGCCCTGGCCGTCCTGGAGGACCTCAACGTCTGGTTCACCGACGCCCTCGGCCATCGCCGCCACGTGGTCCACGACCTCTCCGTGGACATCCGTCCCGGCGAGTGCGTGGCGGTCATCGGTGAGTCCGGGTCCGGCAAGTCCGTGACCGCCCGCACGCTGATCGGCCTGACCGGTCCGAGCTCCCACGTGGAGGCCACGACGGCCACCCTCTTCGGCCGGGACCTGCTCACGCTGCAGGACGGGGACTGGAAGTCCATCCGCGGCCGGGACGTGGGCTTCATCCTCCAGGATGCGCTGGTCTCGCTGGACCCGCTGCGCACGGTGGGCGCGGAGATCGGCGAGTCCCTGCGCCTGCACGGGGTCCGGGGCCGCGCCGAGCGAGCCTCCCGGGTGGAGCAGTTGCTGGCCGAGGTCGGCGTGCCGGAGCCGCGACTGCGGGCCGGCCAGCGCCCCGACCAGCTCTCGGGGGGCCTGCGCCAGCGGGCGCTGATCGCCTCTGCCATCGCCCACCACCCCGCGCTCGTGGTCGCCGACGAGCCGACCACCGCGCTCGACGTCACCGTCCAGGCCCAGGTGCTCGACGTCCTGGCCCAGCGCAAGGACCAGGGCACCGCGATCCTGCTGATCAGCCACGACTTCTCCGTGGTGGGCCGGCTGGCAGACCGGGTGCTCGTCATGCAGGGCGGCTGGATCGTCGAGTCGGGCACGGCCGCGGAGGTGCTGGAAAACCCGCAGCACCCCTACACCCGCCAGCTGCTGGACGCCGTGCCGTCCGGCCACACCAAGGGCGAGTACCTCACCGTGGCCGGCCGGGCCCGGGCCGAGGAGCGGACCGGAGAGCGGACCGGAGAGCGGACCGGGGGGACGGGGCCGGCCGACGCCGGGCATCCCGCGGTGCTCACGGCGCGCGGGCTGACCAAGTCCTATCGGGGGCCGGACGGGAGGGACCGGACCGTGGTCCGGGACGTCTCCTTCGACGTGCGGGCCGGGCGGACCCTCGGCATCGTGGGGGAGTCCGGGTCCGGGAAGTCCACGACGGCCTCGATGGCCCTGGGCTTCGTGACCCCGGACTCCGGCACCGTGCTGCTGGACGGGACGCCGTGGAGCGAACTGTCCGTCGCGGGGCGCCGGCCGCGGCGGCGGGAGGTCACCGTGGTCTACCAGGACCCGCTGAGCTCCTTCGACCCGCGCTGGACCGGCCGGAGGATCCTCACCGATGCCCTCGACGCCGGCCCGGCCCCCGGGCCGTTCGCCTCGGGCCGGGCACGGCGGGCCCACCGCGCGGAGCTGGCCGAGCGGGCCGACCACTGGGCGCGACTGGTGGGCCTGGCACCCGAGCATCTCGCCAGGCACCCGCTGCGGCTGTCCGGCGGCCAGCGGCAGCGGCTGGCGATCGCCCGGGC
>JAPFFX010000013.1 GCA_026645375.1 Citricoccus sp. WCRC_4
GGGGATAGCTCCGTGACCACACCGGTGATCCTACCCGGAGTCGTCACCACCACCGGTGTCAGGAGTGCGTGGTCGACCGCCTGCGGGGAGCGTTGCCGGACCGCCACCCGGGCGTGGCCATGCCCGGCCGTGGAGACCGGGCCGGAAGGGTACCCCATGGTCTCGGCGGCACGGCGCACAGGGTGAGACAAGGGAGTCCTCCGCGATCGGGCTGGGTCGGCATTTCGGTGGAGAGCGCACACCTGGGGACCCTGCCCGGGACGACCCCCTTCTTCCGCGGCGCTGAGGACCATGCTACGCCACGCTCACGGTCGGCCGTCGTAGGCTGGGTGGATGCTTTCGCGCGGTGTTGACTCCGAGGTTTCCGTCCGATCCGCTGGTTCCGGCGTCCCGGTACACGCCGGACGCGCCGGTCATCGGGGGGGCCGGCCGCACGCCGCCGCCGGGCGCAGGATGGCCGCGTTCGGCGTGGGGATGGTGGGGGCCGGTCTCCTGGTGACCGGTTGCGCCGCGCCGGTCGCCGACGTCGAACCAGCCCCGGAGGCCGCCGACCCGGTGTGCGCCGAGGCCATGGTGGCCCTGCCGGACGCAGTGGCCGGCCTGGACCGGCGCGAGACGGACAGCCAGGCCACGGCGGCCTGGGGCGAGCCCTCGGCCGTCATCCTGCGCTGCGGGGTCCCGACCCCCGGGCCCACGACCGAACACTGCGTGACCGCCAACGGGGTGGACTGGGTGACGCGGGACGACGGCGAGTTCTGGACGCTCACGACCTACGGACGTACGCCGGCGGTCGAGGTGTTGTTCGACGACACCCGGGCCGCCTCGAGCTCGGTCATGGTGGACCTGGCCCCGGCCGTCTCGAGGATCCCGGCGACCGGCGGCTGCACCTCGGCCCCCGCGGAGACCATCCCGGCGACGCCCGGGCCGACCGGGTAGCGCTGTCCGGCGTTCCCGCTAGTGCAGGCCGGTCCCACGCTCCACGGCCAGGGTGATGAGTTCGTCGATGAGCTCACGGTAGCTCAGGCCTGAGCGCTCCCACATGGCCGGGTACATGCTGATCGGGGTGAACCCCGGCATCGTGTTGATCTCGTTGATCACGAACCGCCCGTCCGGGGTGTAGAAGAAGTCGACGCGGGACAGGCCCTCCGCGTCCACGGCCTCGAAGGCCCGCACGGCCAGGTCCTGGACCTCGGCGATGGCGGCCTCCGGCAGGTCCGCCGGACAGGACAGGTCGGCCGCGGTGTCGTCCTGGTACTTGGCCTGGAAGTCGTAGAACTCGTGCTGCTGGGCCCCGGCGTGCACCACGATCTCGCCCGGCAGGGAGGCCCGCGGACGGTCCGTGCCGTGGCCGTCCAGTACGGCGCACTCGATCTCCCGGCCGGTGATCCCGGCCTCGACGACGACCTTGGGGTCCAGCTCCCGGGCCACCCCGACGGCAGTGCGCAGGCCCTCGCGGTCGGTCACCCGGCTGATCCCCATCGACGACCCGGCGCGGGCCGGCTTGACGAACAGCGGGTAGCCCAGGGCCTCGGCCCGGTCCAGGGCCTGCTCCGAGGCGGTCAGCCACTGCCGGTCCGTGATGGTCTCCCAGGGTCCCACCGCGAGTCCGGCGGCCTGGAAGGCGATCTTCATGAAGTGCTTGTCCATCCCCACGGCGGAGGCGAGCACGCCGGGGCCCACGTAGGGCACGTTGGCCATCTCCAGCATGCCCTGCAGGGTCCCGTCCTCACCGAAGGGGCCGTGGAGCAGGGGGAACACCACGTCGATGGGACCGTGGGACTCGGCATCGGTGGCGGAGGTCAGTTCGTGCCCGCCGTCCGGGGTGGCCCCCAGCACGAGGGGCCGGTCCGGTTCCGGGACGGAGGGCAGCTCGGTGCCGGTCAGGTTCCACTGACCCGTGTCCGCGGCGACCGCCGACCAGCGGCCCTGCGTGGTGATGCCCACGGGCACCACCTCGTACTTCTCGGGGTCCATGGCGTTCAGGACGCCGGCCGCCGTGATGCAGCTGATGGGGTGCTCGGAGGAGCGGCCGCCGAACAACACGAGCACGCGCAACCGGCCGTCCCGGCCGGAGCCCGGGCAGCGCTTGTCTTCGACGCTGCCGGGACGGGTGGCTGGTTCCGGGGTCAATGTCGTCCTTCCGGTTTGAGGTCGCGGGCCAGCAGGAGCCCCGCGAGGGTGTCGACGTCGAGTCTGCCAGCGATGACCGCGTTGATCGCCTCGCTGATGGGCATCTCCACGCCGTGTCGGCGCGCGAGGTCCACCACGGCCGAGACCGACTTCATGCCCTCGGCGGTCTGGCGCAGCTGGGCCGTGGTGGCCGAGACGTCGAGCCCCTGGCCGAGGAGCCGCCCGGCGCTGCGGTTGCGGGACAGGGGCGAGGCGCAGGTGGCCACCAGGTCTCCCAGCCCGGCCAGTCCGGACAGGGTCTCGGCCCGGCCGCCGAGCCGCACGGCCAGGCGCGAGGTCTCCGCCAGTCCGCGAGTGATGATCGAGGCCTTCGAGTTGTCTCCCAGGCCCTGTCCGTCACAGATGCCGACCGCCAGGGCGATCACGTTCTTGACGACCCCGCAGATCTCCACGCCGACCACGTCAGTGTTCGTGTACGGCCGGAAGTAGGGGCCGTAGACCCGTTCGGCGACCCAGGCCGCGGTCTCGGGTGAGGCCGAGGCGACGACGGTCGCGGTCGGCTCCTCGCGCGCGATCTCGAGGGCCAGGTTCGGTCCCGAGACCACGGCGAACAGGTCCGCCGCCAGGCCGAGCCCCTCGGCACACAGCTCGCTCATCCGCGCGTCGGAGCCGCGCTCCAGCCCCTTCACGAGGGAGACCACGACGGCGTCCGGGGCCAGGTGCGCGCGGATCTCGGGCAGGTGCCCGCGGACCTCCTGGGCGGGGATGGCCAGCACGACCATCCCGGCGCCCGCCACGGCCGCGGCGAGGTCCGTGGTCGCGCTCAGCGCCTCCGGCAGGTCGATGTCCGGCAGGTAGTCCGGGTTGCGGTGACCGGCGTTGATGCCGGCGGCCACGTCCGGGCGGCGCGCCCAGAGCACGATCTCCGGATCGGTGACACCGCGCTCGGCGGCGCTGTCGGCCAGCACCTTGGCGAAGGTGGTCCCCCAGCTGCCGGCACCGACGACGGCGATCCGTTCACTGCGGGGGCTCTCGGGTGCCGGGCCTGCTGAGGCCCGGTCCGCCGCGGCCGGGAGCCCGCCCGGCGTACCGGGACCCGTCATGCCTGGACCGTCTCCCGCTGCCCGGTCCGCGGATTCCAGCGCCCCTCGGGTGCCTCGTCCCCGCGCAGGACCTCCAGCTCGGAGGAGATGGCGGCCATGATGCGTTCACTGGCGGTCTCCAGCACGGCCCGGGTCAGGGCCGAGTCGCGCAAGTCGTCCAGGGACACCGGCTTGCCGACGCGGATCCTGCCGGTACGGCGAGGGCGCACGGAGGGCATCTTCGCGGTCCTGGGCAGGACCTCGTGGATGCCCCACTGGGCCACGGGGATCACCGGGACCCCGGTCTTCAGGGCGAGCCGGGCCGCACCGGTCTTGGCCTTCATGGGCCACAGGTCGGGGTCGGAGGTCAGCGTGCCCTCGGGGTAGATGATGATGGCCCCGCCCTGGGCGAGGACGGCGTCCGCCGCCAGCAGGGAGTCGTTCCCGCCGCGGGATCGGTCGACCGGGATCTGCCGCATGGCGCTGAGCAGCCCGCCGACCACCGGCAGCTGGAACAGCTCGGACTTCGCCAGGAAGTGCGGGAGGTGCCCCTGCTTGTACACGAAGTGGCCCATGGCCAGCGGGTCCAGGTTGGAGACGTGGTTGGCGCAGACGATGAAGCCCGAGTCGGGGATGTTCTCGGTGCCCTGCCACTCCTTGGCCATGACGGCGTTGAGTCCGGGACGGACCAGGAGGGACGCGGCGAAGTACCCGGCGCGGAGCCCGGCTGGTGCGGTCAAGGCAGTCTCCTAGCGGCTGGTGCTGCTGAGCTCGACGTCGGCGCCGAGGCCGGTCAGCTTGTCCATGAACTTCTCGTAGCCCCGGTTGATGATCTCGATGCCGGTGGCCTGCGAGGTCCCCTTCGCGGCCAGGGCCGCGATGAGGTGGGAGAACCCGCCGCGCAGGTCCGGGATGTCGAAGTCCGCCCCGTGCAGCTCGGTGGGCCCGGAGATCACGGCCGAGTGCAGGAAGTTGCGCTGCCCGAAACGGCAGGGCACCGAGCCCAGGCACTCCCGGTGCAACTGGATCGAGGCGCCCATGCGCACCAGCGCGTCGGTGAAGCCGAAGCGGTTCTCGTACACGGTCTCGTGGACGATCGACACCCCCTCCGCCTGCGTCAGGGCGACCACCAGGGGCTGCTGCCAGTCGGTCATGAACCCCGGGTGGACGTTGGTCTCGAGCACCAGCGGCTTGAGCGCACCGCCGCCGTGCCAGAAGCGGATGCCCTCGTCGTCCACGTCGAACTCCCCGCCGATCTTCCGGTAGGTGTTCAGGAACGCCGTCAGGTCACGCTGCATCGCACCCTCGACGTAGATGTCGCCCTGGGTGACCAGTGCGGCGGAGGCCCAGGAGGCGGACTCGTTGCGGTCCGGGATGGCGCGGTGGTTGAAGCCGGAGAGCTTGCTGACACCCTCGATCCGGATGGTCCGGTCGGTCTGGACGGTGATGATCGCGCCCATCTTCTGCAGGACGGCGATCAGGTCATGCACCTCGGGCTCGACGGCGGCTCCCTTGAGCTCAGTGATGCCCTCGGCCTTGACGGCCGTCAGCAGCACCTGCTCGGTGGCCCCCACGGAGGGGTAGGGCAGTTCCAGCTTGGCCCCGGTCAGCCCCTTGGGCGCGGAGATGTGGATACCGCCGGGGCGCTTCTCCACGACCGCCCCGAAACTGCGGAGCACGGTGAGGTGGAAGTCGATCGGCCGGTCGCCGATCCGGCAGCCACCGAGGTCCGGGATGAAGGCCTCCCCGATGGAGTGCATCAGGGGCCCGCAGAAGAGGATGGGGATGCGGGAGTCCCCCGCGTGGGCGTCGATCTCGGAACTGGTGGCGGACTTGGTCTGCGCCGGGTCCATGGTGAGGTCGCCCGAGACCGGGTCCTTGCTGACCTTCACTCCGTGCACGGAGAGCAGTCCGGTGACGATCTCCACGTCCCGGATCTCGGGGACGTTGCGCAGTACGGACGGCTTGTCGCCCAGCAGTGAGGCCACCATGGCCTTCGGCACCAGGTTCTTGGCGCCCCGGACGCTGACGCGTCCCTCGAGCGGCTTGCCGCCGTTGATCGTCAGCAGATTTCCCATAGACAGTGGACATCCTCCGTGGCCCGCCGGGTCGGGCCGTAGCTTCGTGATGGATCCACTGGGGTGGTTCGCCCGGGGGGCGCGGATCCGCACCCCAGCATACGGCCCGAAGAGGGTTCAGGCCGTGCGCGCAGGCAGCGTGGCGGGCTTGAACGGGGGCCGGGCGGCCTCGAAGGCGGAGATCTCGGCCTCGGTGCGCAGGGTGAGGCCGATGTCGTCCAGCCCCTCCATGAGCCGCCACCGGGTGTAGTCGTCCAGCTGGAACCCGGCCGTCACCGCACCACAGGTGACGGTGCGGCCCTGGAGGTCGACGATGACCTCGGTGCCGGGGTGGTTCTCGAGCTCCTTCCAGATCAGCTCGATGTCCTGCTGGTCCACCTCGGCGGCCACCAGGCCCTGCTTGCCGGCGTTGCCGCGGAAGATGTCCGCGAAGCGCGCCGACAGCACGGCCTTGAAGCCGTAGTCCTTCAGCGCCCACACGGCGTGCTCCCGGGAGGAGCCGGTGCCGAAGTCCGGGCCGGCCACCAGCACGGAGCCGGAGGAATAGGGTTCGCGGTTCAGGACGAAGTCCGGGTCCTTGCGCCAGCCGGCGAAGAGGGCGTCCTCGAACCCGGTCCGGGTGATGCGCTTGAGGTAGACGGCCGGGATGATCTGGTCCGTGTCCACGTTGGACTGCTTGAGCGGGACACCGATTCCGGCGTGACGGGCGAACGGTTCCATGATCAGGCCTCCTGGAACTGGGACTGACCGGCGGTCAGGTCGGACGGGGATGAGAGCGTGCCGCGGATGGCGGTCGCGGCCGCGACCACCGGGGAGACGAGGTGGGTCCGGCCGCCCTTGCCCTGGCGGCCCTCGAAGTTGCGGTTGGAGGTGGAGGCGCAGCGCTCCCCCGGCGCCAGCTGGTCCGGGTTCATGCCCAGGCACATGGAGCACCCGGCGAAGCGCCACTCGGCACCGAAGTCCTTGAAGACCCGGTCCAGGCCCTCGGCCTCGGCCTGCAGGCGCACCCGCGCCGAGCCCGGCACCACGATCATCCGCACGTCCTCGTCCTTGGCCTGCCCCTGGATGATGGAGGCGGCGGTGCGCAGGTCCTCGATGCGGGAGTTGGTGCAGGACCCGAGGAAGACCGTGTCCACCCGGATGTCCTTCATGGGCGTCCCGGGAGCCAGGTCCATGTACTCCAGCGCCCGCTGCGCGGCGGCCTGGGCGTTGGGATCATCGAACTGCTCCGGGGAGGGCACGGTGTCGCTCAGGGACACGCCCTGGCCCGGGTTGGTGCCCCACGTGACGAAGGGCTCGAGGGCGTCGGCGTCCAGGAACACCTCGGCGTCGAAGCTGGCCCCCTCGTCGGTGGGCAGGCTGCTCCAGTACCGCACGGCCGCGTCCCAGTCCTGCCCCTGCGGGGCATGCGGGCGGTCCTTGATGTACTCGAAGGTGGTCTCGTCCGGGGCGATCATCCCGGCGCGGGCGCCGGCCTCGATCGACATGTTGCAGATGGTCATGCGGGCGTCCATGGACAGGGACCGGATGGCCGAGCCGCGGTACTCCAGCACGTAGCCCTGACCCCCGCCGGTGCCGATCTTGGCGATGACGGCCAGGATGATGTCCTTGGCGGTGACCCCGTCGCGCAGCGTGCCCTCGACGTTGATCGCCATCGTCTTGAACGGCTTCAGGGGCAGGGTCTGGGTGGCCAGCACGTGCTCGACCTCCGAGGTGCCGATGCCGAACGCCAGCGCGCCGAAGGCCCCGTGCGTGGAGGTGTGCGAGTCGCCGCAGACCACCGTCATGCCCGGCTGGGTCAGGCCCAGCTGGGGCCCCACGACGTGCACGATGCCCTGCTCCGCGTCGCCGAGGGAGTGCAGCCGGATCCCGAACTCCCGGGCGTTGTCCCGCAGGGTCTGGATCTGCTTGGCCGAGACCGGGTCGGCGATCGGCTTGTCGATCTCCAGCGTGGGCGTGTTGTGGTCCTCGGTGGCGATCGTCAGGTCGGGCCGGCGCACCGGGCGGCCCGCGAGCCGCAGGCCCTCGAAGGCCTGCGGGCTGGTGACCTCGTGGACCAGGTGCAGGTCGATGTACAGCAGGTCCGGGGTCTGCGCCTCCCCGGCCCCCTCGCCGGGAACGACCACATGGTCCTGCCACACCTTCTCGGCCAGCGTGCGCGGGGCCGCCGGATTGACTGTGCTCTCGGGGGTGTCTGCCATCTCAAGTCCTTCCACCATTGACCGTTCCACTGTGGCACCGCCCGTCTGGCGCGGCCAGCATCACCGAGACAATCTCATATATTGAGACGCTAATATCAGAGTATGGAC